>NZ_JBQHRN010000045.1:0-14815 GCF_052066735.1 Clostridium sp. HCP1S3_C6 | reverse complement strand
AATAGCTGCTGTTAATGTTGTTTTTCCGTGGTCAACGTGACCAATTGTTCCAATGTTTACGTGTGGCTTATTTCTTTCAAATTTTTCCTTTGCCATTTTTTATATTCCTCCTTAATATAACCTAAGTCATAAAATCTTCTTAATTATTATAACTTATTTGATTATTATAATCTACTTTTTAATAAAATTTACTGGTGCAAAAATACATTAATTTATTAATTATTTATCTTTATTTCCAGCAATTTGTTCTTGAATAGCTTTTGGTACTTCTTCATAGTGGTCAAATACCATTGAGTAAGTTCCTCTACCTTGAGTCTTTGATCTTAATGCAGTTGCATAACCAAACATTTCAGCAAGAGGTACAAATGCTCTTATTATTTGAGCACCATTAACTGATTCCATACCTTCCATTCTTCCTCTTCTTGAGTTAACATCACCAATTACATCACCCATATATTCTTCTGGAACAGTAATTTCAACTTTTTCCATAGGTTCAAGTAATACTGGATCAGCTTTAGCCATAGCATTCTTAAATGCCATAGAACCAGCTATTTTAAACGCCATTTCTGAAGAATCGACTTCATGGTAAGAACCATGTACTAATTTAACCTTAAAGTTAATAACATTGTATCCAGCAACAATACCATTTAAAGCTGCTTCTTGGATACCAGCATCAATAGCAGGAATGTATTCTTTTGGAATAGCTCCACCTACGATTGCATTTTCAAATGTATATTCTCCTTCAGTTGGTTCCATTTCAATAATACAGTGACCGTATTGTCCTTTACCACCTGATTGTTTAGCATATTTAGCTTCAGCTTTAACTGCTTTTCTAATTGTTTCCTTGTAAGAAACTTGTGGAGCACCTACATTACATTCAACCTTAAATTCTCTTTGAAGTCTATCAACAATTATATCTAAGTGAAGTTCACCCATACCAGCTATGATTGTTTGACCAGTTTCTTGGTTAGTGTAAGTTTTGAATGTTGGATCTTCTTCAGCAAGTTTTGCTAAAGCAATACCCATTTTTTCTTGACCAGCTTTTGTTTTTGGTTCAATAGCTACTGAAATAACTGGTTCTGGGAATTCCATTTGTTCAAGTATTATTGGATTAGCTTCATCACATAAAGTATCACCAGTAGTAGTGTTCTTTAATCCTATGATTGCTCCTAATTCTCCAGCTTCTAAGCTTTCAACTTCTTCTCTATGGTTAGCATGCATCTTAACAAGTCTACCAATTCTTTCTTTCTTACCCTTAGTAGAGTTAAGAACATAAGAACCACTAGACATTACACCTGAATATATTCTAGTAAATGCTAATCTTCCAACAAATGGATCTGTAGCAATTTTAAATGCTAAAGCTGACATTGGTTCTTTATCGTCTGCTTTTCTGTTAGAATCATTTCCTTCTAAATCAACACCTGAAACTGGTGGTATATCAAGTGGTGATGGTAAGAATTCAACAACAGCATCTAACATTTCTTGAACACCTTTATTCTTGTATGAAGAACCACAAAGACAAGGATAAATTTCATTTGCTATAGTAGCTTTTCTTAATGCAGCAACTATTTCTTCTTCAGTGATTTCTTCACCTTCAAGATATTTCATCATTAATTCTTCATCTGTCTCAGCAATTGCTTCAATCATAATATTTCTATATTCTGCTGCTTGTTCTTTTAAATCATCAGGAATTTCTTCTACTCTTATATCAGTTCCCAAATCATCATAAAAAACATTTGCTTGATTCTTAATTAAATCAACCATTCCTTTAAATGAGTCTTCATTACCTATTGGTATTTGAATTGCTATACAATTAGCTTTTAATCTATCTCTAACTGTAGTTACACATCTAAAGAAATCTGCTCCAGTAGCATCCATCTTATTTACATAAATAATTCTTGGAACATTATATTTATCTGCCTGTCTCCATACAGTTTCAGTTTGAGGTTCAACACCACTCTTTGCATCAAGAACTGTTACAGCTCCATCAAGTACTCTTAGTGATCTTTCAACTTCAACTGTGAAATCTACGTGTCCTGGAGTATCGATAATATTTAATTCATGACCCTTCCATTCGCATGCAGTAGCTGCTGAAGTAATTGTGATACCTCTTTCTTTTTCTTGAGCCATCCAGTCCATTTGTGATTCACCAGTATGTGTTTCACCTATTTTGTGAGTCTTACCAGCATAGAATAATATACGCTCAGTAGTTGTAGTTTTTCCCGCATCAATATGAGCCATAATTCCGAAGTTACGGAACTTTTCTAATGGGAATTTTCTAGTCATTACTTTTTCCTCCTCTCAATTAGACATTTATTTAATTTTATAAGAACAAATTTTCTAAAAGCAAGTGATAACGCTTGCTTCATTTCCATTATAAATTTGACAAAACTGCTTTGGCATAAGATCCAAAACAGTTTTAATTATAATTAGTATCTGTAGTGAGCGAAAGCCTTGTTTGCTTCTGCCATTCTATGAGTATCTTCTCTCTTCTTAACAGCAGATCCAGTGTTGTTAGCTGCATCTAGTAATTCTCCAGCTAATCTTTCACTCATAAGCTTTTCTCCTCTTTTTCTAGCTGCTGCTAGTATCCATCTGATACCTAATGTCTGTCTTCTTTCTGCTCTTACTTCTATTGGAACTTGATAAGTAGCTCCACCTATTCTTCTAGCTTTAACTTCAAGTAATGGCATTACATTATTCATTGATTCTTCAAATACTTCTAATGCTTCCTTACCTGATTTTTGAGCTATTATTTCAAAAGCATCGTAGCATATTTTTTGTGCCACGCCCTTTTTACCATCCAACATTATGTTGTTTATTAATTTAGTAACAACCTTTGAATTGTACATTGGATCTGGTAATACATCTCTTTTTGCTATATGTCCTTTTCTTGGCACTTTTCTTCCCTCCTTAACAAGATTATTTAAGTTCATAGGTACTCGGTAATATCTCATACCGCAAAGTGCTAACTTCTTCATCTATATAAATTTTCTATAATATCTATAAAATCACTAATAATTAACTACTTCAAATCTATGTAAATGCTGAAGATAAGCACTACATGTTGCTATAGACTATTTCTTAGGTCTCTTAGCACCATATTTTGATCTTCCTTGCATTCTGTTAGCTACACCAGCACAATCTAATGCACCTCTAACGATATGGTATCTAACACCAGGAAGGTCCTTAACTCTACCACCTCTTATAAGAACAACACTGTGTTCTTGTAAGTTATGACCTACACCTCCGATGTAAGCTGTAACTTCAAATCCATTTGTAAGTCTTACTCTGGCAATTTTTCTTAAAGCTGAGTTAGGCTTCTTTGGAGTAGTAGTTTTTACTACAGTACATACACCTCTCTTTTGAGGACACTCCTTTAATGCTGGAGCTGTTGAAGTAGTAACTGCAACTTTTCTTCCTTTTCTTACTAATTGACTTATAGTTGGCATTTTTTCACCTCCTGAATTATATTTATCTATTTTAAATTAAAAAGATAAAACAAATCAAAACGCAACAACCGTTGTCTGTTTAGATTTTGAAAAAAATAAAATACAATTGCGTAATTCTACATTAATACATAAAATCACACAATTTGTATTTTATCATCTAACAAAGCTTATGTCAATATATTATATTATTGAATTGAATCAATATTAACTATTTCTTCTTTTGGTTCATCCTTAGCATTAACTTTTAATGTTCTGTATCTCATCATACCTGTACCAGCTGGTATAAGCTTACCAATGATTACATTTTCTTTTAATCCTAATAATGGATCAACCTTTCCTTTTATTGCTGCTTCAGTTAAAACTCTAGTTGTTTCTTGGAATGATGCTGCTGATAAGAAACTATCTGTTGCTAAAGCTGCTTTAGTTATACCAAGTAATACTTGTTCTCCTTGAGCCTCAACTCCACCAAATTCTCTTACCTTTTCATTTGCTTCTCTAAAATCAAATATATCAATCATAGTTCCAGGTAAAAGTTCTGTATCTCCAGAGCTTGTAACTTTAACTTTTCTTGTCATTTGTCTTACAACTACTTCTAGATGTTTATCATTAATATCAACACCTTGAAGTCTATAAACTTTTTGAACTTCTGATAAAAGATATCTTCTAGCTCCATCAATTCCTTTAATATTCATGATATCATGTGGATTTACTGAACCTTCTGTTACCTCATCACCAGCTTCAATTTCTTCACCATCAGTAACTTTAAGTCTTGAGCCAAATGGTATATCGTAACTCTTTTCTTCACCATCAGCGCCAACTACATGAACAGTTCTCTTTTTCTTAGTTTCTTCAATCTTAACAGTACCTGTAACTTCAGAAACTATTGCAAGACCTTTAGGTTTTCTAGCTTCAAATAATTCTTCAACTCTTGGAAGACCTTGAGTTATATCAGCACCAACAACACCACCTGTATGGAATGTTCTCATTGTAAGTTGTGTTCCTGGTTCACCAATTGACTGAGCTGCTATTATTCCAACAGCTTCACCAATATCTATCTTTTTAGCTGTTGCCATATTCATACCATAACACTTTGAACATACACCAGTTTTACAATCACATGTAAATACTGATCTTATTTTAACTTTTTTAATTCCAGTGTTTTGGATTTTCTCTGCCATTGCAGCATCAACATATGAATCATTTGCAAGTATTAAGTCACCTGTATTTGGATCACAAATATCTTCTGCAAGATATCTTCCTGTAAGTCTTTCTTTTAATTCTTCAACTACTTCATTACCTTCCTTAATTTCAGATACATACATACCTTCTTTAGTACCACAATCTTCTTCTCTTACAATAACATCTTGTGATACATCAACTAGTCTTCTTGTTAAGTAACCTGAATCGGCAGTTTTTAAAGCAGTATCAGCATTACCTTTTCTTGCACCATGTGTAGAAATGAAATACTCAAGTACATCAAGACCTTCCTTAAATGATGCTCTAATTGGTAATTCTAGAATCTTACCAGATGGACTTGCCATAAGTCCTCTCATACCAGCTAATTGCTTAATTTGAGACTTAGAACCTCTGGCTCCAGAGTCAGCCATCATGTATATAGGATTGAATCTATCCAAACTATCCATTAAGGCATCTGCAACATCTTCAGTTGTTTTAGTCCACTTAGCTATAACTCTTTCATATCTTTCATCATCAGATATAAATCCTCTCTTATACATCTTTTCGATCTTTTCTACAGTTTCATCTGCTTCTTTTAGTAATGTGTATTTTTCATCTGGAACTATCATATCAGATGTTGATACTGTAACAGCTCCAATTGATGAATAATGATATCCTAATGCTTTAATCTTATCAAGCATAATAGATGTATTAGTAGGTCCATGAACTGCATAACATTTATCAATAATCTTTCCTAATGTTTTCTTTGTAACAAGGAATTCTATTTCTAAATTGAATTTTTCTTCATTGCTAGTTCTATCAATGAATCCTAAATCTTGAGGAATTGATTCATTGAACAAAATCTTTCCTACTGTAGTTTGGATTATTCCACTTTCAAGAACTCCATCAAATTCCCTATACATTTTTACTTTAATATCAGCATGTATTCCTATTGCTCCAACTTGGTAAGCCATTATAGCTTCCTCTTTTGATGAGAATATTGATCCTGATCCTTTTTCTTGTTGTGCTTCCATAGTTAAATAATATGAACCAAGAACCATATCTTGTGTAGGAACACAAACTGGTTTACCATCAGATGGTTTTAATATATTATTAGCAGCAAGCATTAAGAATCTAGCTTCAGCTTGTGCTTCAACTGATAATGGTACGTGTACCGCCATTTGGTCACCATCAAAATCAGCATTATATGCTGTACATGCTAATGGATGTAATTTTATTGCTCTACCTTCAACAAGCACTGGTTGGAATGCTTGAATTCCAAGTCTGTGAAGTGTAGGAGCACGGTTTAAAAGAACAGGATGATCTGCAATAACTTCTTCAAGTACATCCCATACTTGAGGCATTACTCTTTCAACCATTCTCTTTGCGCTCTTTATATTATGTGCTATTCCATCTTCAACAAGTTTTTTCATAACAAATGGTTTGAAAAGCTCTATTGCCATTTCCTTTGGAAGACCACATTGATACATTTTTAATTCTGGACCAACTACTATAACAGATCTTCCTGAATAGTCAACTCTCTTACCAAGTAAGTTTTGTCTGAATCTTCCTTGTTTTCCCTTAAGCATATCTGATAAAGATTTAAGAGGTCTATTTCCAGGACCAGTAACAGCCCTACCCCTTCTACCATTGTCAATTAAAGCATCTACAGCTTCTTGAAGCATTCTCTTTTCATTTCTAACAATGATATCTGGTGCACCTAAATCTAATAATTTCTTAAGTCTATTATTTCTATTAATAACTCTTCTATATAAATCATTTAAATCAGATGTAGCAAATCTTCCTCCATCTAATTGAACCATAGGTCTTAAATCTGGTGGAATAACAGGAATAACATCAATAATCATCCAAGTTGGATCATTTCCAGATTGTCTAAATGATTCTATAACTTCTAGTCTTCTAATTATTCTTACTTTCTTTTGTCCTGAACTTTGTTTAAGTTCTTCTTTAAGTTCAACTGATTGAGCTTCAAGATCAATTTCAGCTAATAACTTTTTAATTGATTCAGCTCCCATACCTGCTTCAAAACTTTCTTCACCATATTTATCAACAGCTTCTCTAAATTCTTTTTCATTTAATAGTTGTTTCTTTAAAAGTGGTGTATCTTTTGGATCAATAACAACATATGAAGCAAAATATAGTATTTTTTCAAGTGCTCTTGGTGACATATCTAGTATTAATCCCATTCTAGATGGAATTCCTTTAAAATACCAAATATGAGATACTGGAGCAGCAAGTTCAATGTGCCCCATTCTCTCTCTTCTAACCTTTGCCTTTGTGACTTCAACTCCACATCTGTCACAAACAATTCCTTTATATCTTACTCTCTTGTACTTTCCACAGTGACATTCCCAGTCCTTAGTTGGTCCAAAAATTCTTTCACAGAATAGACCATCTCTTTCTGGTTTTAAAGTTCTATAATTTATTGTTTCTGGTTTTTTAACCTCACCTCTAGACCATTTTCTTACTTGTTCTGGAGATGCTAAACCTATTTGCATGGCATCAAAATTGTTTAATTCAAACAAGGGTATATCCTCCCTTCAAAAAATTAGTGTTCATCATCATTAAAATCATCAAGTCTTAAATCATCTTGTAATGAGTCTATTTGAAATTCGTCAAAATCTTCATCGTCAATATCTTCTTCTTTTTCTTCAGGTTCAGTATAACTGTCATCACTTGGCATATCACCATTTTGTTCAGTTGGAGCCACAAAATCTTCTGTACCTTCCATGTTAACATCTAATTGTTCTGAATCATCATCAGTCAATTCTTTTAATTGAACTTCTTGATTATCTTCATTTAACACTCTAACATCTAAGCATAATGCCTGTAATTCCTTAATAAGAACCTTAAATGATTCTGGAACTCCTGGTTCTGGAATATTTTCGCCCTTAACTATAGCCTCGTATGTTTTAACTCTTCCTACAACATCATCTGATTTAACAGTTAATATTTCTTGAAGAGTGTGAGCAGCACCGTAAGCTTCAAGAGCCCAAACTTCCATTTCACCAAATCTTTGGCCTCCAAATTGAGCTTTACCACCTAAAGGTTGTTGAGTAACTAATGAATATGGTCCAGTTGATCTTGCATGAATCTTATCATCAACTAAGTGAGCTAGTTTTAAGATATACATTATACCAACTGTTACTTCATTGTCAAAAGGTTCTCCTGTTCTACCATCATATAAAACTGTTTTACCATTTACTGCATAACCAGCTTTCTCTAAGCATTCTTTAATATCTGATTCAGATGCGCCATCAAAAACTGGAGTAGCTATATGCCAGCCAAGTTTACTTGCCGCCCATCCTAAGTGAACTTCAAGTACCTGACCAATATTCATACGTGATGGAACTCCTAGAGGATTTAAGCAAATCTGAAGTGGTCTACCATCTGGTAAGAATGGCATATCTTCTTCTGGTAATACTCTTGAAACAACACCCTTATTACCATGACGTCCTGCCATCTTATCTCCTACTGATATTTTTCTCTTTTGAGCTATATAACATCTTACAAGTTCATTTACTCCTGGATTTAAATCATCACCATTTTCTCTAGTAAACACTTTTATATCTACTATAATTCCAGCTTCACCATGAGGAACTCTAAGAGATGTATCTCTAACTTCTCTAGCTTTTTCACCAAATATAGCTCTTAGAAGTCTTTCTTCTGCTGTTAATTCAGTTTCACCCTTTGGTGTAACCTTACCAACCAAAATATCTCCTGATCTAACTTCAGCTCCAATTCTAATGATACCTCTATCATCTATATCTTTAAGTGCATCTTCACTTACATTTGGTATATCTCTTGTAATTTCTTCAGGTCCAAGCTTAGTATCTCTAGCTTCACACTCATATTCTTCTATATGAATTGAAGTGAATATATCTTCTCTTACTAATTCTTCAGAGATAAGCATAGCATCTTCGTAGTTGTAACCTTCCCAAGTAATGAATCCCATTCTAATATTCTTACCTAATGCTATTTCACCAAGATCAGTTGATGCTCCATCAGCTAAAACTTGATTTTTAAATATAATTTCACCTTTTTCTACAATAGGTCTTTGGTTTATACACATACCTTGGTTACTTCTCTTAAATTTAAGAAGTTTATATACATCTGTACCACCATCTGAATCTCTCTTAATTCTGATTTGGTCAGCACTTACATATTGTACAACTCCGGCATTTTTTGCTTTTGGAAGAATACCACAATCTACAGCAGCCTTAAATTCAATACCTGTACCAACTATTGGTGCTTGTGTTTTTAATAATGGAACTGCCTGACGTTGCATGTTTGATCCCATTAAGGCTCTTGACGCATCATCATTTTCAAGGAATGGTATCATAGCTGTTGCCACAGATACAATTTGTCTTGGAGAAACATCCATAAGATCTGCATCTTCAGCTGGAACTACTAAAATATCATCCAAATGTCTAACTGTTACTTTCTTATTAACAAAGTGCCCATCTTCTGTAAGTGGTTCTTTTGCATGTGCAATTAAATATTGATCTTCTTCATCTGCAGTAAAGTATCTTATTTCTTTTGTTACCACATGCTTTTCTTTATCAATAATGCTATATGGAGTTTCTATAAATCCATATTCATTTACTCTAGCATAAGCAGCTAATGAATTGATAAGACCTATGTTAGGTCCTTCTGGAGTTTCTATAGGACACATTCTACCATAATGTGAGTGGTGAACGTCTCTAACTTCAAATCCAGCTCTTTCTCTTGAAAGACCTCCAGGTCCAAGTGCTGATAATCTTCTCTTATGCGTAAGCTCTGATAATGGATTAATTTGATCCATGAATTGTGATAATTGTGAACTACCAAAGAATTCTTTAATAGCTGCAGCAACTGGTCTAATGTTAATTAACATTTGAGGAGTTATAGCCTCTTGATCTTGAATAGTCATTCTTTCTTTAACTACTCTTTCCATTCTTGATAAACCAATTCTAAATTGATTTTGTAATAATTCACCTACTGATCTTAATCTTCTATTTGCTAAGTGATCAATATCATCAACATATCCTACTCCATAAGGCAATCCTAATTCATAGCTTATTGTTGCAAAGATATCATCCTTAATTATATGCTTAGGTATTAATTCATTAATTCTTCTTTTAATTTCCTTTTTAATTGATTCTTCATCATCAAAGTTATCTAAAATTTCTTTTAGTATTGGATAATGTACTAATTCTTTTATGTTTAAATCGGAAATATCAAAAGATATATATTTATGTATATCTACAAAATTATTTCCTATTACCCTTACTACTTTATCTTCTACTAATATATCTACAGAGTTAATTCCTGAATTTCTAATTTCTTCTGAAACTTTTCTACTTATTTTTTGTCCTTTTTCAACCATTATTTCTCCAGTTGATGGATTAACAATATCTTCAGCTGCAATTTGATTAACTAATCTTAAGTTAATTGCTAACTTCTTATTGAATTTATATCTACCAACTCTTGATAGGTCATATCTTTTAGCATCAAAGAATAAAGAATCAATTAAAGAAATAGCACTATCTACTGTAGGAGGTTCACCTGGTCTAAGTCTTTTATAAACTTCAAGTAAAGCTTCTTCCTTAGTTTTTGTATTATCTTTTTCAATTGATGCTTTAAATCTCTCATCTTCACCAAAATAATCAATTAATTCTTGGTCTGTTCCAAATCCCATAGCTCTTGCTAAGATTGTAATTGGAAGCTTTCTTGTTTTATCGATTCTAACATAAATAATATCATTAGAATCAGTTTCATATTCAAGCCATGCACCTCTATTGGGTATGACTGTTGATGCAAATAATTTTTTACCACTCTTATCTCTAGTATAATTGTAATATACACCTGGTGATCTAACTAATTGGCTAACTATAACTCTCTCAGCACCATTTATAATAAATGTACCTTGATCAGTCATTAATGGGAAATCTCCCATAAATACCTCTTGTTCCTTAATTTCACCAGTTTCATTATTTTGTAATCTAACTGATACTTTTAGCGGTGCAGCATAAGTTGCATCTCTTTCTTTACATTCTTCAACTGAATATTTTATATTATCCAGATCAAGTTTGTAATCAACAAACTCTAGAACTAAGTTTCCTGTAAAGTTACTAATAGGATTAACATCATCAAATACTTCATGAAGTCCTTCATCTAAAAACCACTTATAGGAATTTAATTGCACTTCGATTAAATTTGGTATTTCTGTTACATCTTTTACTCTGCTGAAACTCATTCTTGTTCTTTTTCCATTTTGGACAGGATGTACCATGAATTTTCACCCCTTATATAAACTAAAATAACCAAAAACATAATTTCTCTAGGGAATTTATGCTTTCGGAGAACATCAACGCAATATGTAATTAAATCAATTACATACTTTACACTATTATATAATTATCCATATTGAATAGTACATTTAATGATAGTATCACAATAGATTTCAATTGTCAACCTTTTGTTTTATTTTTATTATATTTTTATCTGAAAGTTTTATTTTGTTGACGACAAAAAAGAGGTGCTAACTAGCACCTCTTTAAAAGAATAAATTACTTTAATTCTATTTCTGCTCCAACTTCAGCTAATTTAGCTTTCATTTCTTCAGCTTGATCCTTAGCTACAGCTTCTTTAATAGTCTTAGGAGCTCCATCAACTATTTCCTTAGCTTCTTTTAATCCTAATCCAGTTATTTCTCTAACAACTTTGATTACTTTAATCTTGCTTGCACCTGCATTTGTTAATACTACGTCGAATTCAGACTTTTCAGCAGCACCTGCAGCACCTGCAGCAGCACCTCCTGCAACAGCAACTGGAGCAGCAGCACTTACTCCAAATTCTTCTTCACACGCTTTAACTAATTCGTTTAAATCTAAAACGCTCATTTCCTTTATAGCTTGAATTATATCTTCCTTTGTCATTATAAATTGCACCTCCAAAATTTTTCAAAAATTATTCAGTTTATTCAGCTGTTTCAGCTTCTTTTTTATCTTTTATTGCACTAAGTAAGTATGCAAGGTTTGATAATGGAGCCTTGATACTTCCAAGAAGTTTTGCAATAAGAACTTCTTTTGATGGAATTGAAGCAAGTTGAACGATTTTTTCCTTATCGTAGATTTCTCCATCAATAAGACCTGCTTTTAATTCTAATTTCTTATGATCATTAGCAAAATTATTTAAAATTCTTGCTGGAGCTGTAACATCTTCATATGAAAATGCTATAGCACTTGGTCCTTCTAAGAATTCATCTAAACCTTCAATGCCTAATTCTTTAGCAGCTAAAGTTACTAAAGTATTTTTGTATACTTTATATTCGACACCTTCTGTTCTTAAATTCTTTCTTAATTGAGTATCTTCTTCAACAGTAAGACCTTGATAGTCAGCTATAACTACAGCTTTAGCTTTCTCTAACTTTTCTTTAATTTCAGCCACTTTTGCTTCTTTTAAAGTTCTATTCTTATTCATTACTGTTTGTCACCTCCTTGTAATAGATAGTGTATCAAAAAAGTCTTCCTTTAGACAAAGGAAGACTACATAAATCTCTTTAATAATCTTCCTAAGTAGGTTGATATACGTTATGTAAAAATACACCCACTGTCTACGGAATGCTTTATTCTTTTTTACAACAATGTGAATTATAACAATCTTTTGTTACATTGTCAATACTATTCTAATACTTTTACAGGATTTATTTTTGTTCCAGGTCCCATAGTACTTGATACAGATACTGACTTAATGTATTGACCTTTTGCAGCTGCTGGTTTAGCCTTAACAATAGCTTCCATTATAGTTTGGAAGTTTTGTTGTAACTTTTCAGCTCCAAAAGACTTCTTACCAATTTGGCAGTGGATTATAGCAGTTTTGTCAACTCTATATTCTACTTTACCAGCTTTAATTTCAGATATTGCCTTAGCAACATCAAAAGTTACTGTTCCTGATTTTGGGTTTGGCATTAATCCTTTAGGTCCTAATATTCTACCTATTCTACCAACAACACCCATCATATCTGGAGTTGCAACAACTACATCAAAATCAAACCAGTTTTCTGATTGAATTTTTTGAACTAATTCTTCAGCACCAACATAATCTGCTCCTGCTGCTTCTGCTTCTTTAGCCTTTTCACCTTTAGCAAACACTAAAACTTTAACAGTTTTTCCAGTTCCGTTTGGTAAAACTACTGCACCTCTAACTTGTTGATCTGCATGTCTTGGATCAACACCTAATCTTACATGTAACTCTATAGTCTCATCGAAATTTGCTTTAGCAGTTTTTACACATAAATCCATTGCTTCTGCTGGACTATATAAAGTATGTCTATCAATTAATTTTGCACTCTCTACGTATTTTTTTCCCATTAATAAGCCTCCTTTGTGGTAATAGCGGTTTAGACCTCCCACTTATTTTGAATTACTCTTCTACTGTTACTCCCATGCTTCTTGCTGTACCTTCTACCATGCTCATAGCACTTTCAATTGTAGCAGCATTTAAGTCTGGCATCTTCATTTCTGCAATCTTCTTAACTTGTTCCTTAGTTAATTTACCAACCTTTGTTTTGTTTGGAACTCCTGATCCACTCTTTAATCCTAATTCTTTCTTGATTAAAACAGCAGCTGGAGGAGTTTTTAAGATAAAACTAAAAGATCTATCTTGATATACTGTTATAACTACTGGTATTATTAATCCAGCTTGATTAGCAGTTTTTGCATTAAACTCCTTACAGAATCCCATAATATTT
This sequence comes from Clostridium sp. HCP1S3_C6, assembly GCF_052066735.1. Lineage (NCBI taxonomy): Bacteria > Bacillati > Bacillota > Clostridia > Eubacteriales > Clostridiaceae > Clostridium > Clostridium sp. HCP1S3_C6. The sequence continues at coordinate 1,432 of NZ_JBQHRN010000045.1, read as the reverse complement.
ACACCATGTTGTCCTAATGCTGGTCCAACTGGTGGTGCTGGTGTTGCCTTTCCTGCAGCAAGTTGAAGTTTTATCATTCCAGTTACTTTCTTTGCCATTTGTTATTCCTCCTAATACTGTGGTGTTTGCGAGCATTAAATTAATATGCTCTCCCACTTAATAAACACTAATTTATTTTTAAACTAGTTTTTCAATTTGATTAAAATCTAGTTCAGCTAAAGTTTCTCTGCCGAACATATCTACAGATGCTTTTATTTTGTGTTTTTCAACACTAATTTCTTGTACTAATGCAATAAACTCTCTTAAAGGCCCAGAAATTACTCTTACGCTTTCTCCTACTTCAATATCAATGTCTTTAGGCACTTCCTTTACACCCATGGCATCAACTTCTTCATCAGTAAGAGGAACAGGTTTTGATCCAGGTCCAACAAAGCCAGTAACTCCTCTAGTATTTCTTATAACATACCAAGATTCGTCTGACATTAGCATTTTAATTATTACATATCCAGGAAACTTTTTCTTAGAAACTACTTTTTTACTGCCATCTTCTTTTTCTTCAACAACATCTTCCATAGGAACTTGAATATCAAGTATTAGATCATGAAGATTTCTATTTTCAATGGTTTTTTCAATTGTAGCTTTTACCTTATTTTCATAACCTGAGTATGTATGTACCACGTACCATCTTGCTCTTTCACTCATATTATTTTATCGGTGCTAGCACCCAAACCTCCTTATTTAAGCTTTAAAATTAATTCAAAGAGATTTTGGAAAGCATAATCGAATACACCAATTATAATAGTGTACGCTAAAGTAAATAAGAAAACAGCTATTGTTGCTTTCTTAGTTTCTTGTGCAGAAGGCCAAGTTATCTTATCCTTGATTTCTACAAAAATCCCTTTAAAAAAGTTTATTATGCCACCTTTTTTTGCATCTTTAGATTTTGCTTGTTTTGCCATAATATCACATCCTTAAATTTTGTAAGTATGTGTTCTCTAAATAGTATTACTATTTAGTTTCTCTGTGAAGAGTGTGCTTCTTACAGAATTTGCAATACTTTTGCATTTCAATTCTGTCAGGATTATTCTTTTTGTTTTTCATAGTTGCATAGTTTCTTTGTTTGCATTCTGTGCATGCTAAAGTTATTTTTACTCTCATTGTTGCACCTCCAGTTATTTGTATATATTTAAAGAGTCAAAATACTCTTAATTCTATATTGAATTTTGAGTTACTAATTCACATTATCACAAAAATATATCATTGTCAATATTTTAGTTCTTTGTAAAGGACTAGGTACAATATACCCAGTCCAAAACAAAAGCAAATATTATTCGTCTATGCTAGTAACAACTCCAGAACCTACTGTTCTTCCACCTTCTCTGATAGCGAATCTTAATCCTTCGTTCATTGCAACTTCTGTGATTAATTCAAC
>NZ_JBQHRN010000044.1:0-14888 GCF_052066735.1 Clostridium sp. HCP1S3_C6 | reverse complement strand
AACGACAAGAAAAATTAAATGGATTATAAAAAAATAATCTTGAATTAATTATACCCAAAGGTGGGGAATTTTCTTTCCCTTTTTCGGGGAATTTATATTGACACCAACAGTTTAAGGAAGTGTTTTAAATGAAATTTAGTAAGAATTATAGAGTATTGAGATTATATGTATGTTTTGAAGAAGGCAAATGCATAAACATAAATCAAGCTGCAAATGAATTTCAAGTAAATGTTAGAACTATACAAAGAGATATTGCTGACATACGGGCATCTTTAGCAGATGAAATTATAGAAAAAGGTTATGGAAGAATTATTATATATAATCGAATTAAAAATGAATATTTGATAGATATATAAGAGAAAAATGACAATTATAAAGTAACAATTATGTATGAAAAACAAAAGGAGTGATCATTTATGCATATTGCAATAGAAGGATTAGATGGTGCAGGTAAAACAGAAACTGCAAAACAGGTTGCAAACAAATTATCATTTGAATTTATTGAAAAACCACTACACATTTTTACAGATAATAACGGCATGGATAATTATTTAGAAATTATTAAAAAAGTAAATGCTATTAGCAATTCTCATTTTCGGGCTATGTTTTATGGAACAGGTAATTATTTAGTTTCACAAATTGCAAAAGATAAAAATGTAATAACAGATCGGCATTTAGTATCAAATTATTATTGGAATGCTGAAGTAAATCATATTACATATTTTGATGAATTAGTCAAATCGTGTGGTATACCCGATATTACTTTTGTATTATATGTATCAGAAGCTGAAAGAAAACGTAGAATTATATTGAGAAATCCTGAAGATAAGGATTTAGAAAGAAAAATATTTTCTAATGAGCCATATGAGAAGATAAAAGAATTTCTTGAAAGGTATAATATGACATATGAATTTATCAATACAACAAAAATGAATTTAAATGAAGTTGTAGAGTATATTGTTACAAAAATTCAAAATACATACAATTTATAATTACAATTAAGACTTAGTGTTAAAAGAAGATACAAGAATTTTTAATTTACTTATTATTAAAAAAATGGTTATAAATAGTACAAAATAAAGTTTTATAATAAATATATAATTTTTATTTATATATTTATTATAAGTAAACGTTTTAAAATATACTAAATAAAGATGGTGATATACATGAATAGCAATATACAGTTTATGGCCTTAGGTGGTGGACAGAATGTAGGTGCTAGCTGCTATTTTTTAAAATTAGATGATACATATATTATGTTGGATTGTGGGATTGGATATGATAAAAATATTATTTTTGAACCCTGTTTTAATTGGATAATAGAACCACCATTTATGCAGAGTATGCATCAATTGCAAAATGTTTTTATATCGCATGCACATATGGATCACATAGGTGCATTGCCACAATTATTTAGACAAAATAATGATATTTCAATTTATATGACAGAGTTAACATCAATATTTTGCAAATATCAATTATATGATAGAACATATATAAATACTAATAATCTTTCATCAGAAAATGAAAGATTAGGAATAAAAAATATAATTGATAAAATATCAACTGTTACATATAATACTACTCTTAATTTTAAAAAATATAAGGTCGAATTTTTTAATGCAGGACATATTCCAGGTGCAGCAATGATTTTAATAATATATAAAAGAATAAAAATATTATATACTGGGGATTTTTCAGAATTTAGCACACCGTTAACTGATGGTTATTTATTACCACAAAATTTACACCCAGATATTGTGATTATGTGTGGTTTACATGCTAAACATCCATGTTATTCAAGAAATAATAATAATATAAATAATATATTAAACAGAATAGAAGATTTAATTAGAAATAATTGTTCTGTATATTGTAAAGTTCATCAATTAAGTAAAGGAATAGAGTTTTTAAAAATATTAACCAAATTTATGATTAATAAGGGATATTCTGATATTCCAATATATATAGAAAAAAATTTTACAGATATGATACATGAAGTTGAAAGATTGAATGTTATGTTATGGGAAATTAATTGTCATTCAATTAATAATTTAAAATTCAATAAAAATAATCATTTACATATAGTTATAGGAAGTAGTAATTATCAATATAACAATGAAGTCATTGTAAACGTTGATTTTTCTTTACATGAAGATTTTCAAGGATTATGTAAATTTATAAAAGATCTGAATCCAAAGGTAACTGTGGTTGTTCATTGTGGTAAAGAAAGAGAAAATGAAAACAATAATACTATCGAGCAGCAAGTTATGAAAAATTCAGAATCTAGAACTCAATTTATTTTTGCAGATAATAATGAAATATATAATTTATAATTTGGGGAGGAATTGTAATGATTAATGTAAAAGATAATTCAATTCAAAAGATATTAACAGAAATGCATAAAAAAATGAATAAAAAGAGAAGAACAACTGCTAATAGAACTAATATTAATATAATTCTAGAAAATAGAATTTTAAAAACAATATGTGAAAATTATTCAATGGAACCAACAATTTGTGCTAAAAAATTAAATGAAAAATATTCATATGAAATGAATGGTAATGATGTAATTAGAATTTTTCGTGATTTAAGAATTGCAAATCCAATTGAAAGAAAGTATATGTATATTAACTCAGAAAATTTAGTAGATATACTAGCTGATGCACTGAAAGGAGATTCTGAAAAATATAGTAAAGTTTATAATGAAGTATTTAATAATAAAAAAATTAATAATACAGAAAAACGTATAATTACAATAATGCTTTTTTATAAATATCCAGAAATAGATATTTATAATGATTCTAATGAACTTGAATATTTAGGAAGTACATTATCAAAATATTTTTTAATTGATATTGTTGAATTAATTGCAGATATATACGATTTTAAAATAAATTATATTCCAAATAAAAAAAGTCCTAAGATTTCATTAAACGAGGCCATACAAAAAATTGAAAGATTAGAAGTTGCACTTGAAAGAAGTGATATGATGCTTCAAGAACTTCAAAGTGAATTTGATGAACAAATTGAAGAAAGTAGAAATAAGGAACTTGCAGATTTTTTTGCTCAGCTTAATTCGGAAAAATATGGTTATATTTTAGATGAGTTACTTGCTGTGAGAAAAGGAGTAGACACATTAAAGAAAAATGGTTTTGATTTACCAGTTGAGATTAATGGATTGCTTATTATGGTGAAAAAATTAATCCAATTTGTTAGAGATAGTCATATAAATCCTATTATGAAGGTTAATAATATAAAACAAGTTAAAGCATCAGATGTTGAATTTTGTATATATGAAGGTTCGCCTTTTAAAAATAGTGAAGAAGTTAAAAATGTAAAAGTTATTTCACCAGGATGGATTTTTAAAGATAAGGAAGTTCAAATTTCTAGACCTAAGGTTAAGGAGGTAGACGGTTATGAAGATTAATAATGAAGAACATAGTGATCTATGTGTAGGAATTGATTTGGGTACTACTAATTCAGTACTTGCAACTGTTAATTTAAAACCTAATGGAGATATTGTAAGTAAAGTTGTTGATATTCCTAGAGCAGTTGATATGTATAGTAATATATCTTCAGAAGTAAAATTATCGAAACAAAAACGACCATTATTACCATCTTGCATTTATTATAGAGAAGAAAAAAATTATGAACCTTTAGTAGGTGATTTTGCAAAAATGCAATATCCTTTGCGTCCACATTTAGTTGCTAAATCTATAAAAAGTCAAATGGGTAATAACGAAGTAGAGGGGCTGTCACCAGATATTCCCGATAAAACACCAGCACAAGTATCTTCAAATATTTTAAAGCATTTAATAAAAAATGCTGAAAAAATATATAGATGTAAAATTGATGACGCTGTAATTACAGTACCAGCTAATTTTGATTCTGCTATGTGCAAAGCAACTAGAGATGCTGCTGAATTAGCAGGTATAAAAGTAAAAAATTTAGATGGTAGTGAACGTCCGGTATTATTACCAGAACCTAATGCAGTTATATATGATTTAATAAATCAAATTCATAATGGTGAAATTTCTGGACACATTTTGAACTTAGATATGCAAAAAAATGTATTAGTTTTTGATTTAGGGGGTGGAACTTTAGATATAACTATGCATCAAATTATTAGAAGAGTTGATTGTAATGAAGTATTAAAAGTTTCAGAAATTGCAACTAATAGATATACTTTATTAGGTGGAGATGATTTTGATGAATTAATTGCAGAAGCAATGTTTGATAGATATAAAAAGCAATATAGTTCTCATATTGAAATTGTAAATAAGATAGAAAGAGAAAAGAGAATAATTATGCCTCAACTTAGAAATTATGCTGAGCAATTAAAAATTGACTTAAATGATAGATGTAGTCAAGATTGGGAAAGTGATTGGGAAGACGATGGTTGGGATGATGAAAAAGAGAGTGATACTTTTTCTGTAGGGGGAAATATGGGAAGTATCGGTTATGCATATGATGATTCTTTTAACAAAGAAGAGATTGAAAATATTTTAAAACCTTTTATGGGTGAACATTTAAAATATCAAGATTATAAAAATATAGAAAAAATGTCTTCGATAAATGATACTAGAAATATTATTTATCCAATCTTAGATGTTTTAAATAAAGCATCTAAGAAATTACAAGTAGAAACTATTAATGTAGATGCAGTAATAGTTAATGGAGGAATGTCAAAATTTTATTTAGTAATAGACAGATTAAAAGAATTTTTTGGATTTGAACCAATTGTTGCGCTTGATCCAGATCAAGCGGTTGCAAGAGGTGCTGCTGTTTATCATTACTATTTACATAAGTATTCTCAAATTCAAGATGATATGAAGTTATTAGGAAATACATATAATGATTCCGTGAATAATGTAAAGATTAAAACATCAGATATAAGTAAAGAGATGATTAAAAAGCATAATATAGGAATTGAGTTTGGTAATAAAATATTAAATGAAAGTTTATATTTAGGTGCTAAAAATGGTGCTGTGCATGAAATTATACCAACAGGTGCAGAATTGCCCTATCAATCTAAGGTTCAAAATGGTTTTAGATTAACACCAGGTCAATCTATAATTGCAATACCTATTAAAACAAAGAATATTGATGGAACATATCGTACAATATCTTCTGGGAAAATAGAGTTCTCTAATCAATATAAGAATGGTGTTTATGTATCATTTGAAATATATATGAGCAGTAGTAAAGTTTTGACTATGAATGCGTGGACAAGTACTGATGAAATGGGGGTGAATAAAATTGAAGAAAAGATTGGGACTATAGATGTAGGATGTAATTTAGATAAAGACAAAATGGTAAAATGCAAATTTGTATCACCAACTGGCAGTATTCTTAAGGCTAAGGAAGAAATTTGCAATATAAAGCAACTTTGTTGTAATTATGACAAATTTATGAAATCAAGAAATGATATTCAAAAATCAGCTGTTTCTAAAAAAATAAATATATGCCTAAAATCAATATATCAATGTGCAAATCCAGAAGATTTTGCAGAGCCAATATTAAATGAGTTGAAAAGTATCAATTCTGAAGTGTTTAGAGAAAGATTATTTGTTATGGCAAGAAAAATAGGGGAAAAATGGGACGACGATTCAAAGCAAAAATTAGAGGAGTTATGTATTGCTCAATTAGGATCAGAATTATTAGGATTATCTGTTGGAGGCCCTAGAACATCTACTAATATTCAAGCAATATATACTTTAGGAATGTGTGGAACAACAAAGAATTTAAATAAGATTCAATCTTTAAATGAAAAAGCAGTATATAGGCAAGCGTGTTTATATACTTATGCCAAGACTAGAACTCAGGGAGATTGGATTTTTAAACAATTTAAAAATGATTATAAGAAAGCTTTAAAACATTGTAATAATAATTTGCAATTTAGTGCCTATGCAGTAGGTATTTATTTAAGAAAAGATATTAATGGGCAAATTAAAATTTCACAGGAAAAAGTAGTAGAGTATTTGTGCAATCTTATTTTATCTAAATTATCAAAAGAGCAAGATTTAATTTGTTGTATCATAGCTCTTGGGTATATTTGTGATCAAAGATCTATATGTTCTAATATTTTAAATAATTCACTAGTAGATAAGGCATTAGAGGTTCTTGATTTTATAAAATATAAATATCCTATTGCTATGATAGAAGCATCTTCAAAATCAAAAAATATTGCAGAGAAAATGATTAATGGAATAGAACTTAATTTTGAAGATGAAAGATATCTTTTAGAAAAATTAGAAAAATAGATAAATATATAATGCAATGTTTCTATAGTTTTAAGGTATCTATCCTTGCTTTAGCAAAATGATAGATACCTTAAAAAATAGTATTAGAAGTGGTTAATTATGAATAAGGTTGTATTAATTTCTTGTAGTAAAAGTAAGTGTGAAGCATATAAGTTATATGATAAAAATGTTCTATTTAAAGTAGCATATAGATATGCAGAAACCATAACTAATGAAATATATTATATTAGCTAAATATGGATTCGTTAAAAAAAGTAATTAAACCATACAATGTAAAATTGAAAAATATAAATGTATATAAAAAAGAGGCAATAATGCAATTAATCAACTTAAGGATAAATTTGATTTTAATAATACTGAATTTATGAATTTTCAAGGTATAGGAAACTTTATGCTTATGTCTAATAAATCAAAGTTGATTAAAGATGCTGCCTATTATTTATATACTCCGGAAAGAAAACGTCAGGAGAGCTGAAAGTAGATTAATAAAAGAAAAACATAATGTAATTTTAAATGTAACAAATGTATAAATGCTATAGTGCCTAAAGCAGCTTACGCTGTTATCGGAGTTAATATAGAAGGTAAAAAAGATGTGCTAGGTATTTGGATTGGTTCAGCAGAATCAGCTAAATATTGGCTTTTAGTGTTAAATGAATTAAAAAATCGAGGTGTTAATGATATATTAATTGCATGTGTTGATGGATTGAAGGGATTTACAGAAGCCATCAAAGCAGTATTCCCTAAAACAGAGATTCAAAAGTGTATTATTCATCAAATTAGGAATTCTAGCAAATATGTTTCTTATAAAGATTTGAAAGCTTTCAATGCAGATTTAAAGCTAATATATAAAGCAACTACTGAAGACGTAGCGTTAGCTGAATTAGACAAACTAGAAGAAAAATGGGTAGAAAAATATTTACTAGCAATTAAGAGCTGGAGAAATAATTGGGACGAGCTTTCAACTTTTTTTAAGTATCCGCCTGAAATAAGGAAAATAATATATACAAACAACTCTATGGAAAGCTATAATCGCCAATTAAGGAAAGTTACAAAAAGTAAATCTGTATTTCCAAATGATGAATCATTATTAAAAATTTTATATCTGGCTACAGTTAATATAACAAAGAAATGGACACAAGGAATTAGAGGATGGGCTCAAATCTTAGCTCAACTATCAATCTTCTTCGAAGGTCGTTTAGACCAGTTCATTTATTAAAAATACATATTAAAAAGTAAGGTTGAATCATCTCAATTCTAATCCTTCAACCTTACTTCAAATAAAATATTACTTATTTAGTTTACACAAAACTATTGACAGACTCTTTAAATCTATTAATGAAATTTTATAACCTTTTAGGTTATTTACGGAAGAATTAAATTCTTCTTTAGTCATTTTTATATAACCACAGAAGCTATAGCATTTAATTTTATTTTTGTCTATATTTTACATATAATATGTAGTATGAAAATACGATGATATGTTGACCTCACATCATAAGTTATTCTCGCAGCATCCATTTCAATGCATTTTTCTTTTGAATTTATTCATAATTTATTTCATCATCAGTACCCAATTAGTCTATATATACTTCAGTATATATTCTTTTAACTCCATAATCTTCACATCTAAGTAATAATAACTATTCGGATTTCTATTAACCGTTATGTAACTATTAATTGCATCTATATAAAAATCTTGTTTAAATGCTTATGTTACAAATGAAATAAGTATAAAAGTAAATTTGTTAGATCTCTTAAGTCCTAATAATTACTTGGACAAAGGTTATTGATATAGGTTATGCCAAATATAGTAATTATTGGAGGTGGTTGAGGATGAGTGTTTTAAGATAAATGAATTCCAAACTTATGCAGAAGCTTATAAAATAGTTAATATCCATTAAAACTATGATATAATTATATGTATTAAAGGATTTTATTTACAAAATCCAAAAACCTAAAAAGGCTCTAAATAGGGGGTAGGTTTTGGAAATTGAAAAATTAACCCGCATGAATAGGGGCTTTGAGGGCAAAAAAATGGTTGCTGTGGAAATGAGTATTGACCTGTTTAAAAGATGGAATAGTATTTTATATGATTCTATAAAATTCAATATATTAAAAAATAAAAAGCAAGTGTTATTTATATAACTAAAATTTAGTCATACGAATAATACTTGCTCTTTATTATTTTTATTAGATAATTTTATGTTTAAAAATAAAACAATAAGTTAATTTTAATGTATAATACAAATATACAAAGATAAAATCAATAATAAAGAAGGTGAGAAATAGTGGCTATTTATTTAAATACAGATGCAGCACTTGAAAATTATAAAAAATTAATAAAATCAGCATATTTTATTGACAAATCTATGATACTTGACAAACTTAATAAATTAATTGATACATCTGATTGTTATGTGTGCATAACAAAGCCAAGAAGATTTGGAAAATCATCTATAATAAATATGCTAGGAGCATATTATACAAAAGGGCATAATTCAAAAGATATTTTCGATAAACTTAATATAAGTAAAAGTGACAGTTATTTAGAAAATCTCAATAAATATAATGTTATTAATATTTCATTTAATAAAATGCCTGAAAAATGTGATAATTATAATGATTATATTAATATGATAATAGAATCTATTGTTAATGATATAAAAGAAAAATATCCCAAAGTTAATGAAAAAAAATATTTTTCATTAAGTGATATTTTTAATGAAACAAATGAAAAATTTATCTTTATTATAGATGAATGGGATTATATATTTAGTCACGATTTATTTAAAGAAAATCAAAAAGACTTTTTAGAGTTTTTAAGAAATCTTTTAAAAGATAAGCCATATGTAGCTCTTTGTTATATGACAGGAGTACTGCCAATTAAGAAGTATTCAGAAGGTTCTGCTCTTAACATGTTTAGAGAATATACAATGCTTAATGATAGAGTATATCCAGATTATTTTGGATTCACAGAAAAAGAAGTTAAAGATTTATGCAAAAGAAATGGAAAAATGTCCTTTGCTGAAATTACAGAATGGTATAATGGGTATTTTGATTGTTTTGGAAACTCTTTATATAATCCAAGGTCAGTAGTTAGTGCATTAAATGATAATTATTGTCAAAGCTATTGGACTAATACAGGCAGAATGGATGAAGTCTTATTTTACCTAAAGTATAATATAGCAGAAGTACGTGATGATGTAATAGAAATGGTATCTGGGAATGTAGTAGATATTATAATTGATGAAGAATTTAGAGCAGGTCAAGATGCACCAGAAACAAGGGAAGAAATATATTCAGCAATGATAGTATACGGATTTTTATCATATTATGATGGAACCATAAGAATTCCTAATAAAGAACTTATGAAGGAATTTGAAAAAGCCTTAAGGGATAAGAGCTTTGGTGAAGTTATGGACATGGTTAAAAATTCTGAAAAAATGTTGAAAGCTACTTTAAATAAAGATACTGAAACTATGGAAAAAATAATTGATAATATTCATAATAGTGAAATACCAATACTTCAATATAATGATGAAAATAGTCTTTCTTGTGTAATTACTTTGGCATATTTATATGCAAGAAATAAATATAGAATTGAACGCGAAGAAAAAACTGGAAAAGGTTATGCAGATTTTATGTTTCATCCAAGAAGAAAAAATGACACAGCATTTGTTCTAGAATTAAAAAAAGATAGTTCTCCAGAAGTGGCAATAAAACAAATAATAGAAAAAGAATATTCTCAGAAATTTATAAAAGAAAATGTAAAGAATAAAATACTTGCAGTTGCCATTTGTTATGATTCAAAAACAAAAGAACATAAATGTAAAGTTGAAGAAATAAATTAAAATACATTAAAAACAAAGTGTGTAAGTAAGGTTAGTGTATTAAATTACATTAGCCTTATTTTTTGAAATCCTCTTCAATTATACAAAAGAATCTCATCTATTTTAAATTTTAGTAAATAATCATAAATCTTATAAAAATCATTTAAAACTATGATATAATTATATGTGTTAAAGGATTTTATTTACAAAATCCAAAACCCTAAAAAGGCTCTAAATAGGGGGTAGGTTTTGGAAAAAGCTCTTAAACCTTGATATTAGTAGGCTGAGCTACTTTTTTGACTTACAATTAAGTGCAAAATATTTAATAAAAATCATCAAAAAAAGCGTCCTAAAGAATAGGTTTTGGAAATTGAAAAATTAACCCGCATGAATAGGGGCTTTGAGGGCGAAAAAAATGGTTGCTGTGGAAATGAGTATTGACCTGCAGAACTGAAAGGTAAAAAAATTCTCATTAAATTGTATAGTGTATAGAAATCTATGTATTTCCCGTGTGATGAAGTAAAATAAAAGAAAAACTTTGTCTCACAGAAGGACTTATAGGAAGTAAAGAACAAAGAATTAAAAAGCCTACTATAGATATAACTAATAAGTACTCAAGAATTTCTTGTAACAGAGATTATAAGAACGCATATAAGCATATGCTAATTAAAATATCTAGTACTAATTTCTTAGAAGTGTATGTGTTACATGTATTATCGAAACATAAAGAACCTATATATGCGTTAGAGATATTAAATAGTTTATCCGAAGTATGCACAAATGGAATGTGGAAACCATCGCATGGTACGCTATATCCATTACTTAATATCATGAATAAGAAAGGATATGTTGATATTACAATAAAGAAAACTAATAAAATTGGTAAGAAATATTACACAATAACAGATGCTGGTTTTGACATTTTAGATATCAAAAAAGGCGACCTAAAAAGTGTAGTTGCCGAATCAGAATTATTTTTTAGAACAATTTATAGGGAGTTGTATGTTTAATGGAATTTTATTTAGAAAAAGATGATGAGCCTGTAGTAAAAAATGAAGAAGAAATACCACCAACAATTTGTAGTTGTTGTGGTGCAAAGTCTGTATTTTATAGACAAGAAGGTATTTTCAATGAAACAAGATGTGTTCAATGGGTTTGTAGCGAATGCGAAGCAATAGCAAAATCAACAATAATAATAGATATACAAGAATTAATCAATCAATAATCGTCAACATTGACAGTTGAGAGAGGCAAAAATCCCGTAAGCCATTATAAATAAGGGTTACAGGATTTTTGAAAGCTTGGAACAATTAAAATTAGAATTAAGAAGTTATGTTCTATGGTATAACAACAAACGCATACATAGTGCTTTAGGTTATATGACACCAATAGAATATAGAATTTCTAATATGATCGAATAATAACTGTATAAAAAAGTGTTGACAATCCAAAAGAACTTCTTAAGTTCTTTTGGCTGTAGCCATTTCGGTAATTCCTATCTTCAGAATTAACATCTGTCTGTCGTTGATATTTATCTCTGCCTAAGTGTTCATCCATTTCTGCTTCTAATATATTTTCTAAAACATCTTTTACAAGTCTTTGTACTAATCCATTCTTGCCTAATACATCGTCAATTGTTTTGCACTTTTTAACTTCCTCGTTGTAATCAAAGTTGGCATCAATTTTTCTTGTCATAAAAATTCCTACTCAAATCTATAAGAATATTATTTCAAATATACCAACAGATTATACAAAAAAACAGTAGGTAGATTTGGTTTTACACAAATCTATCTACTGCTCCAAATCTTTCAAAAATAAAAGAATTAGTAATTGGGTCTATTGTTGTTATATTTAAAACATAATATACTAATGAACCAGCTGCCGATCCTCTACCTGGTCCTAATAAAATTTTATTATTTCTACACCATTTAAACCAATCCCAAAGTATAAGAAAATATCCACTAAATCCTGCACCACAAATAATATCAAGTTCATAATTAAGCCTATCAATTCTTTGTTTTATATTAGTATATTTGTGTTTAATTATATTTTTAAACAGATTTTCTTGTGCTATTTCTCTTAGATAAGTTTCTTCTGTATATCCTTCTGGTACAGGGAAATTTGGTAACAATCCTTTTGCATCTTTTGAGTTTGGATTTACATTACACTGTTCTGCTATTTTTACTGTATTTGTTATTGCAGATAAAGGAATATCATATTTTTCACAATATTCAACTAATTCATCAAAAGAATATAAATAACATTCTGTTGTAAAAGGAGCTAAATGATCTACCATTTTTAATATATCATGATATTTTTTATCTTCTTTATTTATCCAGTGAGTATCTGTAGTAATTACAAGACCTATTCCTGTTTCTTTAGACATTTTAACTAAATCTGCATTAACAAGTAATTGTTCATCTATTGTATGTGGCTGTACTTCTAAATAAAATTCATCAAAAATTGAATTATAGAATAAAGCTTTTTGTTTTGCTTTATCATATTCTCCATTAAGTAATAATTTAGGAATAATACCACCAATGCAAGCAGATAATGCAATAACTCCTTTTCCATGATTTTTTAAAAATACATCATCTGTTCTCATAAAATCCTTTTTACGTCCATGAACTTTGTGTAATCCACAATCTGTTGCTATAAGATATAAATTTTTTAAGCCTTCATCATTTTTTGCTAGAAGAACCATATGAAATCTATCTTTATCGTCTGCTATGTTTCTGTCTTCACAATGATAGATTTCATCACCAATTATTGCATTTGTTACTTCTTTATTAATATTATAGTGTTTCAAATATGAGAATAAATTCGAATGCTCTGTTATAGCAAGTCCAACTATGTCCACATTATCTTTTTCTTGCATTTCTATTATATTATTTTTGTAATCAATAATATCAGGTAATGCATCTGATTCTGAATATTTACTATGATTATGAAGATAAGCAATTTTTCTAGTAATAACGATCAACCCTTTATCACCCCTCATTTTTTAACAATTCCATCATTTTAGTATTAACTTCTTTTTCTATTTTTAATAATTTTTCAAGTCTTGAATCGGGAAGATAATTAAATTTATCTCTATGTCTTTTTATGTAATCAACATATTGTGATAAAGTTCTAAGTGATTTAGACGTATTACATCTTTGACAACAACACCTTTTATTGAATCTATATTCAACAAATTTATTAGCATTTTTTAAAGGTATAACATGATCTACTGTTGCTTTTTCATCTAAAGGTATTCTTCTGCCACATATATAACATATTCTATTTTCTTCTTGAACTATTTTACGTTTTAATACTCTTCTTTCATATCCAGAACTTAAAAGTTTTATGGAATTATCATTAATTTTTATAGCTAATCCACGTTTTATTAATCTTTCTGCACGCTTTTCGCTACAATTTTGTTGTTTGGTATTATTTTTATCAAATACCATAATTGTATTTTTATTTTCCATATTCAATTTTGTATGCTTTCGAAAATAAATTCATAAAACATCACTTCCTATTTTGTTTTATTCTTAATTGTCATAGTTCTTAATAAAATTCTGTATAAATAAGTCTGCTTAGCTTGAGGCATTAGAACACAATTATTTAAAGCATAAAAACACATTCTTACTGTATCAGTAGAAAATTGTTTTAAAGTATCAATCATAACCTGAGTATCAAAAGCTATTTTAGAAATTGATTTTCCAGCTTTAATACAATTAACATTTTCTATATTACTTCCTTTGCTAGTATTTACTTCTATTTGTATATTATTATCATTAAAAGTAAATGTTGATGTAGTTGCATTTTTACTTATTGCTTTAATTCTATATAAAGCTTTTAATAAATCACTTCTATTTAATTCGTATATACTTGGATATTTATCTGGCATATACTTTTCAATATTAGGATATTTACCAGTATTAAGCTTTATATAATGTGTTTCATTAGATTGTGTTATTATAAAATAATTGCTTGTAACTTCAATAACCACATTCTGATTATCGTCCAAAGAACTAAAAACTTTCTTTAAATTAGCAAAATCTACAAAAGTTTGTAATGAACCTTTATGGGAAAGTATTTTACAGAACAAGCACATTCTTGATGTAACACAACCATCAAAACCTTTTGCTATAACTTTAGAATTATCTATATGAATATTAATAAAATTAAAAACGGGATTTGATGATGTAGTTCCTATTATATTATTAAAGTGTTCAATAATATCTTTTAAATCTGAATATTTAATAGTACAACTTTGAAGAATTTTATCATTAGGTTCTTTTATTAAAAACTTGGATTTATCAACAACTGCTACTTGAATAGGTTTTATTCTATTTGCATAATCAATATTGACTTTGCCTTTTCCTGTATCAGAAATATCAATTACTGTATTTTCATCTAAAGTTTCTATTAAAGTGTTAAATTGGATTAAAGAATTAATTTCTTTATCTCCATTGTTACTTATAATATTACAGTTTGCTATACTTATGTCAGTCATATTTGTACCTGTAAGTTGTAATTGGTGTTAGTATAAAGTAGTGGACACATTAAGGGAAAGGGCAGAAGATATGATCAAAATTATAAAGATATGATAGTAGATTTATTTAAATCAGGAATGAGTGTATCTGAAATAAGTAGCGAATATGGTATTGCAAAATCAACAAGCAATGGTTGGTGGATTGGTTATAATTAATTAGACATAAATTATTCGGTCAAGATATAATATTAAAAATTATACAAGGAGAAATATTATGGCTAGAAAATCAACAAATTACACTGATGAGTT
>NZ_JBQHRN010000043.1:0-17631 GCF_052066735.1 Clostridium sp. HCP1S3_C6 | reverse complement strand
TAGGTTCGAGTCCTGCCCCCGCAACCATAATTTGGCGGAATAGCTCAGCTGGCTAGAGCATTCGGTTCATACCCGAAGGGTCGTAGGTTCAAGTCCTATTTCCGCTACCATATGCCGAAGTGGCGGAACTGGCAGACGCACAGGACTTAAAATCCTGCGGTGGTTAAACACCGTACCGGTTCGATTCCGGTCTTCGGCACCAAGACTCAATGATTTTTGTCATTGAGTCTTTTTTTATGATTGTTTTTATATAAATAATTTAAGTATTTCTCTCTTTATATTATAAAATGACATATAAATTTTATAATATATGATATAATGTATTTTACATATAATGGAAAAAGGGGAGAGAGTTATGCAGTATCAAAGTAAAGTATTAGAGTGCAAAAGAAAAAGTAATGTTGAAATTAAAAAAGAAACTGTTATATTGATATTGTTGTTTTTAGGAGGTATATCAATAAGTAGAGTAGTTCTTTTATTTAATAATAATACCATTGGTATAGCACCTTTTGGAGTAGCATATTTAATGGCAACTTCTATGCAAAGAAATTGCAAGAATGTTATAATGAGTGCATTTGGATGTTCTATCGGATATATTACTGTAATTGATAGTATAAGTGGAAAATATGCAGTCTTATTAGAATTAATTGTTGTTGCAGTATATTCTATTGCAGTAATTAAAAGTAAAATAGTTGTATCTGAAAAAGTAATGTTTTTTCTTGTAGCAATAAGCTATTTGGGCTATGTAATGTTAAGAGATTATAATTATCAAGTTGATTTGGCACTATCATTAATTAATATTGCTGTAATAATTCCTGTTTATTATATAGTTAAATATGGTGTTAAGTGTTTAATTGAATTTAATAATAATTATTTCTTTACAGCAGAAGATTTTTTAAGTATGTCTATAATAATATGTCTTTTGGTTTCTGGTATGAGAAATTTGTTTATAAGCAATGTTTCTATACAAAGCATTAGTGGATTTTTTATGGTATTACTTGTTGCTTGTACTGGAGGAACGACATTTGGTGCAACTATAGGCATTACAATGGGAATTATAGTAGGAATAAGTTCTGGAGATTTAACAGAAGGGATAATACTTTATGGTTTGATAGGTCTCATATCTGGCATTTTTAAGCAAGCTGGAAAAAAATTTGTGGCACTGGCATATTTGATAACTTATTTAACAATATGCATTTATTTTGAGCAGTTATCAATATATTCAATAATTCAATGTTTTGTTGTATCTGTGCTTGTTCTTATTATTCCCTCTAGAATATATATCAAGTTAGAATGTGAACTTGATTCTTCAAAGAAAAATGAAAAATTAAATGATTTGGAATTGCAGGAAGTTAAAAATCAATTTTCAATTAAAGTTAAAAAACTTAATAACACTATTGAAAGTATTTTTAAAACTCTTGATAATATGAGCGAAAATGAGAATTTAAATTTTAAAAGTAAAAGTGCAGGTTTAATTGAAAATTTATCAAATAGAGTCTGCTCAAAATGCACAAGATCTAGAACTTGTTGGGAAAGGGATTTCAATGTAACATATAATTCTTTTGAAAAGCTTATAAAAAGTTGTGAAGACAATAGAATAGTGTTTCCGCATCAATTAGAAAAAGTATGTTTTGAAAAATTTCAATTAATAAAGGGAGCAGATTCATTAGTAACATCATTAAAAAGCAATGAAATATATAAAAATAGATTAATAGAAGGTAGAATGATGACTGCAAAACATCTAAGGTGTATTACAAGTTCTATAGAAGAAATGATAGAAGATTTTAATACTAATATAAAAATAGATAATGATATGCAGCGCATTTTGAAGAAAGAGTTAAACAAAAATATGATATATCCTAAAAAAGTATTTTGTTATATAGATGAGAATATACGAAGTAATATAAAGCTTGTTTTTGAAAATTGCCAAGGAAGTAGCTATTGTAATAAGGAAGTGCTTCCTATAATAAATAAAATTATTAATACAAAAATGGAAATAGGAGAAGGTGGTTGCAAAATTAAGCGTGATAATAATGAGTGTAGTATTTTATTTGTTGAGGCACCTAAATTTAAGGCTATATCATATGCTGCAGTATGTACAAAGAGTACTGAAAGATGCTCAGGAGATAGTTATAGTTTTGAAAAATGCACAAATGACAAATATGTAAATGTTATAAGCGATGGAATGGGATTTGGACCTCAAGCTTCTAAGCAGAGCCTAGCCACTATAGAAATGATAGAGAAATATATGGAATCTGGATTTAAAAGTGATGTTGCCATAGATATGATAAATGATGTAATGACCATGAAGTTTGAAGAAGATGAAAGATTTTCAACATTAGATCTTAATATTATAGATTTATATTCTGGCGAGGCAGAATTTATAAAAGTTGGAGCCATAAGCAGTTTCATTAAAAGAGGTAAAAATATAAAGGCAGTATCATCTAATATGCCTCCCTTTGGAACAGTAGATAAAATTGAGATAGATAAAGTGAAGATAAAATTAAAAAATGGTGATTTAATAATTATGATTAGTGATGGAATTGTAGATGTGGATAAAAATCATATGCTTGATTATACATGGCTTGAAGATTATTTAGTTCAATGTACAAAGGATCCTAAAAAATTGGCTCTTGAAATATTAGAAAAGGCCAAGGAATTAAGTGGAAAGAATATACAAGACGATATGACTGTTTTAGTTTGTAAGATTCAAGCAGATATATTAGCTGATTAAAAAGTATGTAACTATTGTTTTAAACAATAAAAGAGAGTATGATTAATTTTGGGTATTTGTAAATAATAATAAATAGAGGAATTAATAAATGAATTATAATATGTTTGATATAAAAAAACGATTTTTAAAATTTATTATAGAAAATAACCTTATTAATAAGAATGATGGCATAGTAGTAGGATTGTCAGGAGGTCCAGATTCAATTTGTCTATTAAGTCTTTTAAATGAAATTAAGGATTATATGAATATAAATATTATAGCAGCACATGTAAATCATATGCTTAGAGGTGTGGAAGCTGATGCAGACGAAGAATATGCTAGGAAAATGTGCGAAAAAATGAACATTAAATTTGTATCAAAAAAGGTAGATATAAAAAGCTATGCAAAAATAAATAAAATGTCATCTGAATCAGCAGGCAGAGAAGCTAGATACGATTTTTTTAATTGTGTGTTAAAAAAATATAACATGAATAAAATAGCAACTGCACATAATGCAAATGATCAAGCAGAAACTGTTATAATGAGAATGATGCGTGGCACAGGGCTTGAAGGTTTAGGTGGAATACTTGCTAAGAGAGATAATATATATATTAGGCCTATTTTATTTTTAAGAAGAGATGAAATTGAAGCTTATTGTAAAAAAAATATGCTAAATCCACGTATAGATAAAACTAACTTGGAAAGAATATACAGTAGGAATAAAATTAGACTTGATATATTACCATACATGAAACAAAATTTTAATGAAGATGTGATTGAAGCTATAAATAGAATGGCGCTTTTACTTCAAGAAGATAATAAGTATATAGAAAAAAAAGCGTTAGATGAGTATTATAATGTTGTAAAAGAGCAAAAAGATAAAATTATTATATTTAAAGAAGCATTTAAACTTGATAAGCCTATTCTAACAAGGATATTAAGAAGGGCAGTATCATATATTAGTGGTAATAAATATGATTTAGAAATGAAACATATATTTGAAATTATAAATCTTCAAAATATGGATACTGGAAAGCAACTAGATATACCTGGCAATATGTATGTGAGTAATGTATATAAAGATATTTATATTCAAAAAAAGTGCAATAATAAAACAAATGAAAGTAATATTGTGAAGATTTACAAGGATGAAATTTCTGGTAAAAAGTTAAAGTATGGTGAATACTCAATTGATTTTGAAGTGATTTGTGACAAAAATATAAATTATCAAAAAAATCATTTGATAAAATATTTTGATTATAATATCATAGAAGATAGTATTACAATTAGAACAAGAAAAAATGGTGATAAGATTTGTCCTCTTGGAATGAATGGTAGTAAAAAATTAAAAGACATATTTATAGATATGAAGGTACCTAAAGAAATGCGTGATAATATACCAATTATCCAATTTGACAATGATATTGCATGGATTGTTTCTTTGAAACTTAGTGATAAATTTAAAATAACGTCAAATACAGAAAGAATATTAAAAATCACTGTAAATAGAGAGGTATAAATATGAAAGACGATATAAAAGAAGTACTATTATCAGAAGAAGATGTTCTTGAAATTTCAAGAAAATTAGGAAGTAAAATAAGCGAAGATTACAAAGGAAAAGATTTATTAGTCATTGGAATATTGAAAGGTGCAGTTTTATTTACATCAGATTTATTAAAAAACATATCTATTCCGTGTCAAATTGATTTTATGGCTGCATCTAGCTATGGAAATAGTGCTGAATCTTCTGGAGTTGTAAAAATAAAAAAAGATGTAGATTGTGATGTGGCAGGAAAGGATGTTCTTATTGTCGAAGATATTGTTGATACTGGAATTACTTTGAAATATATAATAGGTGAATTGAAGAAGAGAAAAGTTAATTCAGTTGAAGTTGTAGCATTGTTAGATAAACCAGAAGGTAGAAAAACAGATGTTAAAGCAAAATATATTGGATTTAAAATGCCAAATGAATTTTTAGTTGGATATGGTCTTGATTATGCTGAAAAATATAGGAATTTACCTTATATAGGAATATTGAAACCTGAAGTTTATAACAAATAGAAATTTATAAATTTAGTAAAAATAATTGATAATTGCGAGAGGGGGATATTAATGAAAAAAAATTCTAGTTCAGCTATATGTATAGTTTTATTAGTAATATTAACGTTATGTGCAATAACATTAACTACTAATGGTAATACCGCTAATACACTGCCATATAGTGATTTTGAACAAAAGTGGAATGATAATGATATAAGTAGCATTGTATACAATGAAAATAAAATGATGATAGAAGGCATAACTAATGAAAATAAGACATTTAGAACTTATGCTTTAAAGGAATCATTAGTGTCACTTATGAATAAAAATCCAAATGCCAATGTTAAGGTGGAATTTGTTCCGCCATCTAATACTTCTATGTGGCTTACTATTATACCTATTGTACTTGTAGCTATTGTAGGATTCTTTATATTTTTTATTTTTATGCAACAAGCACAAGGTGGTGGCAGTGGAAGAAGTGCCATGAACTTTGGTAAGAGTAGAGCAAAACTTGCTGATCCTGATTCTCAAAAAATTACATTTAAAGATGTTGCAGGAGCAGATGAAGAAAAAGAAGAACTTGCTGAAATTGTAGACTTTTTAAGAGAACCTGCTAAATATATTGAAATGGGAGCTAGAATTCCAAAAGGAATATTATTAGTAGGACCTCCAGGTACAGGTAAAACATTACTTGCTAAAGCTATATCAGGAGAAGCTAAGGTCCCATTTTTTAGTATATCTGGATCTGATTTTGTTGAGATGTTTGTTGGTGTAGGTGCTTCAAGAGTAAGAGATTTATTTAGCGAAGCTAAGAAAAATGCTCCGTGTATAATTTTTATTGATGAAATTGATGCTGTAGGTAGACAAAGAGGAGCAGGACTTGGTGGAGGTCATGATGAACGTGAACAAACTTTAAATCAATTGCTAGTTGAAATGGATGGATTTGGAGTTAATGAAGGTATTATTATGGTGGCTGCTACTAACAGACCTGATATATTAGATCCTGCACTTTTAAGACCAGGTAGATTCGATAGACAAATTGTAGTTGGATCTCCTGATGTAAAAGGAAGAGAGGAAATTTTAAAGGTTCATACTAGGAAGAAGCCTTTAGGAGAAGATGTACATTTAGATGTATTAGCAAAAATGACACCTGGATTTTGTGGCGCTGACTTAGAAAATTTAACAAATGAAGCTGCTCTTCTTGCTGTTAGAAAAGGCAAAAAGCAAATTTCTATGGTTGATATGGAAGAGGCAATAACAAGGGTAATTGCAGGACCCGAGAAGAAGAGTAAAGTTATAACAGAAGAAGACAAAAGATTAACAGCATATCATGAAGCAGGGCATGCTGTAGTAATGAATCTTTTAGAACATGCGGATCCAGTTCATGAAATATCTATAATACCAAGAGGAAGAGCTGGTGGTTATACATTAAATCTACCAACAAAAGATAGATCATATACATCTAAGTCAAGACTAAAAGATGAAATGGTAGGACTTTTAGGAGGTAGAGTAGCTGAAAAGCTTGTAATAGGAGATATTAGTACTGGAGCTAAAAATGATATTGATAGAGCAAGTTCTATTGCAAGAAGTATGGTAATGGAATATGGTATGAGTGATACTATAGGAACTATATCATATAACTCTGAACCTAGTGGTGAGATATTCTTAGGAAGAGATCTTGGAAAAGGAAGAGATTTTAGTGAAGAAATCGGTGCTAAGATAGATAAAGAAGTTAAGAGTCTTATTGATGAAGCTTATAATAGAGCTGAAAAAATATTGACTGATAATATTAATAGGTTACATGCAGTTTCTAAGGCGTTAATTGAAAAAGAAAAAATTGATGGAGAAGAATTTAAAAGAATATTTGATTCAGTACCAGGTACAAATATAAATTTAAATAAAGAATAAATTACTAGACCTTAAGTTAATTTGATTGACTTAAGGTCTTTTTTAAAAAAAAGCTTGCAAGTGAATGAATAAGGTAGGACTTTTAATTGTTATATAAAAATGATATAATCTTATTGTTATTCAGAAAAGTAGGAATTACTTTTATCAAATACATAGGAGAGTGAATATATAAAAGATGAAAAGTGATATACAAATAGCGCAAGAGGCTAAAATGGAACCTATTGTTAAAATAGCGCAAAAAATCAATTTATCTGAAGATGATATTGAATTATACGGTAAGTATAAATGTAAAATTTCATTAGATGTATTAAATAATCATAAAAATGATAAGGATGGTAAATTAGTATTAGTTACTGCAATTAATCCTACACCAGCAGGAGAAGGTAAATCAACAGTAACAGTTGGACTTGGACAAGCATTATGTAAAAAAGGTAAAAATGCAATAATAGCACTTAGAGAACCATCACTCGGACCTGTATTTGGTATTAAGGGAGGTGCTGCAGGAGGCGGTTATGCACAAGTAGTACCAATGGAAGATATAAATTTACATTTCACTGGTGATATGCATGCTATAACATCTGCTAATAATTTGTTATGTGCAGCTATAGATAATCATATTCATCAAGGAAATAAATTAAGAATAGATTCAAGAAGAATAACTTTTAAGAGAGTTATGGATATGAATGATAGAGCTTTAAGAAACGTAGTTGTAGGAATGGGCGGTAAGGCTAATGGATTTGTTAGAGAAGATGGATTCATGATAACAGTTGCTTCAGAAATTATGGCTATATTATGCTTAGCTACAAGTCTTAAAGATTTAAAAGAAAGAATGGGAAATATAGTTATTGGATATAACTTAGATGGGGAACCTGTATATGCTAAGGAACTTGAAGTAAATGGTGCAATGGCATTACTTATGAAAGATGCTATAAAGCCTAATTTAGTACAAACACTAGAAAATACTCCAGCAATTATTCATGGGGGTCCATTTGCTAATATTGCACATGGTTGTAATTCAATTTTAGCTACAAAACTTGCATTAAAATTATCTGACATTGCTATAACAGAAGCTGGTTTTGGTGCAGATCTTGGTGCAGAAAAATTCTTAGATATAAAATGTAGATATGGAAATTTAAATCCAGACTGCGTTGTTATAGTCGCAACAATAAGAGCTTTAAAACATCATGGTGGAGTTTCAAAGGAAGATTTAAATACACCTAATGTAGAAGCACTTAAAAAAGGTGTTGCTAATCTTGAAAAGCAAATAGAAAATATAAAGAAATTTAATGTGCCAGTAGTTGTTGCAATAAATAAATTTGTTTCTGATAGTGATGAAGAAGTTAAATTTATTAAGGAATTTTGTGAAAAACAAGGAGTTAAGGTTGCGTTATCAGATGTATGGGCGAAAGGTGGCGAAGGTGGCCTAGAATTAGCAGATACTGTTTTAGATGTATTAGAAAATGAAAAATCTGATTTTGCTCCAATATATGATTCAAAAGAAAGTATTCAAGACAAAATATTAAAAATTGCTAAAGAAATATATGGGGCAGATGGAGTTACATATACTGTAGCAGCTAAAAAACAAATTGCCGAATTAGAAAAATTTAATTTAGATAAATTACCAATTTGTATGGCTAAAACACAATATTCTTTATCAGATAATCCAGAATTACTTGCTAAGCCTGAAGGATTTAATATTACTGTTAGAGAAGTTAGAGTTTCAAATGGAGCAGGATTTATTGTTGCACTAACAGGTAATGTTATGACAATGCCAGGCTTACCAAAAGTACCTGCTGCTAATAAAATGGATATACTTGAAAATGGAGAAATAGTAGGATTATTCTAGAAATATTTACAATAATTTTATACATAAAAAAAGTGGCTATGCCACTTTTTTACTGTGTCTTGACAAATTGTACTTACTTGCTAAAATAAGAGTGTAAAAATTTAGATTGGTGGTAAAATATAAAAGCGGCCCTTAAGCTGCTTTTAATTTTAAATACACAAAAGTAAAAATATTAAGGTGGTGTTTTATGGTTTTACTTGTTGACGTTGGAAATACCAATATTGTACTTGGAGTGCATAACGGAAAAGATTATATTGCAAGTTGGCGTATTTCTACAGATCCTAAGAAGACATCAGATGAGTATAGTATACAAGTTATGCAGTTGTTTGCTCAAAGTAATTTAATGCCTAAAGACATAAAAGGAATAATTGTATCATCAGTAGTTCCTAATGTTATGCATTCATTAGAAAATATGCTAAAAAAATGCTTTAATATAGAACCTATTATAGTGGGACCTGGAGTGAAAACTGGTATAAATATAAAATATGATAATCCAAAGGAAGTTGGTGCAGATAGAATAGTAAATGCTGTGGCGGCATTTGAAATATATAAGAAATCCCTTGTAATAATCGATTTTGGTACTGCAACTACATTTTGCGCACTAACTAAAAATGGTGATTATTTAGGAGGATGTATTGTGCCAGGAATTAAGATATCATCAGATGCACTATTTGATAGGGCTGCAAAACTTCCAAGGGTTGAACTTGAACTTCCTAAAAGTGTTATATGCAAAAATACTGTTACAAGTATGCAGGCAGGAATTCTTTATGGATATATAGGCCAAGTTGAATATATAGTTTCAAAGATGAAGAAAGAAATGAAAAAAGTAATTGACGATGAACCTTTAGTTGTAGCAACAGGGGGCCTTGCAAAATTAATTGCAAAAGAAACTGATGCAATTGATAAAGTAGATTCAGACTTGACATTAGAAGGACTTAAGATGATATACTACAAAAATGTGGAGTGAAAATATGAAAATATCTAATTTAGAATTCAAAAATGGAATATTTTTAGCGCCTATGGCTGGAGTTACTGATATATCATTTAGAGGCTTATGTAAGGAAATGGGGTGTGAACTTGTATATACCGAAATGGTTAGTGCAAGAGCTTTATACTATAATAATGACAAAACAAAAAAACTTCTAAAGATAGCTGACGAAGAAAAACCAGTAGCAGCTCAAATTTTTGGCAGAGACCCAAAAATAATGGCCACAATATGTGAAGAACAATTAAATGATAGAGATGATATTTGCATAATAGATATTAATATGGGATGCCCAGCTAATAAGATAGTTAAAAACGGTGAAGGATCTGCGTTAATGAAGGAACCAGATTTGGCTGAAGAAATTGTAAGAGAAATAAAAAAGGTGTCTAAAAAGCCCATAACAGTAAAATTCAGAAAAGGATTTGACGAAGAACATGTAAATGCAATTGAATTTGCTAAAAGACTTGAATATGCTGGGGCAGATGCAATTGCTGTTCATGGAAGGACTAAAAAGCAAATGTATGAAGGAAAAGCTGATTGGCAAATAATAAAAAAGGTTAAGGAAGCTGTTTCTATACCTGTAATAGGAAATGGAGATATTTTTTGTGCAACTGATGCTTTAAAAATGAAAGAAATAACTAATTGCGATGCTATAATGGTTGCTAGAGGTAGTATGGGAAATCCATGGATTTTTAAAGAAATAAAATCGGCCTTTGATAAAAACGGATCCATAACTATAACACCACAAGAAAAAATAGATATGTGTTTAAGGCATTATGCTCTTGCCATTAAATATGATGGGGAATATAAAGCTATAAGAGAAATGCGAAAGCATTCTTCGTGGTATATTAAGGGCTTAAAAGGATGTACAGAGATTAGAAATTTAGTTAATACTCTAGAAAATAGCAGTGAAATATTTAAGGTGTTTAACGATTATAAAAATCAATTTTGATATCCATTATAAGTTAATTTGTTGACAGATTAAGTATGCTGATTTATAATAATTTAAATGATTTCAAGGAATAAATTGAAAATAGGTTGCTAAAGGGGAGTACAAGATATGAGCGAATCAAAAAAATTTGTAATGACATATGAAGGTGTAAAAAAACTAGAGGATGAATTAGAATATTTAAAAACAACTAAAAGAAGAGAAATTACTGAAAAGATAAAAGTAGCTTTAGGATACGGAGATTTAAGTGAAAATTCAGAATATGATGAAGCTAAAAATGAGCAAGCATTTACAGAAGGTAGAATATTACAAATTGAAAATATGTTAAAGAATGCTACTGTTGTAGATGAATCTGATATGCCTAAAGATACTGTTTCTGTAGGTTCAATAGTTAAAGTTAAGGATTATGATTTTGATGAAGAAGTTGAATATTCAATTGTAGGTTCAGCAGAAGCAGATCCAATGAACTTTAAAATTTCTAATGAATCACCTGTTGGAAAAGGGCTAATAGGTAAGAAAATAGGAGAGATTGTTGAAATACCAGTTCCAGATGGAGTTAGTAAATTTGAAATACTTGATATAAGAAGAGTGTAACGGAGGGATATTAATGTCAACTGAAGAAATGAATATGCAAGAGTTAGAATCTAAGTTTAGTGAACAAGAGCAACTTAGAAGAGAAAAGCTTGAGGAATTAAAAAAGCAAGGAAAGGATCCTTTTGATGTTTATAAAGTAGAAAGAAGCCATACATCAGAAGCTGTAAAATCAAATTATGATGAATTAGAAGGAAAAGAAGTTTCTGTTGCTGGAAGAATAATGTCAAAAAGAGGTCAAGGAAAAGTAGTATTCTCAGATATTCATGATAAAGATGGTAAAATTCAATTATTTTTAAAGATAGATAAAGTTGGAGAAGATAATCTTAAAGAATATAAAAGCTTTGACATTGGTGATATAATTTGGGCTAAAGGTGAAGTGTTTAAAACTAGAACAGAAGAAGTAACTGTAAATGTAAATGAATTTAAACTTATAAGTAAATCTTTAAAGCCATTACCAGAAAAGTGGCATGGTTTAAAAGACCCAGATCTAAGATATAGACAAAGAGAAGTAGATATAATTACTAATCCAGAAGTTAAAAATACTTTTATTAAAAGAAGCCAAATAATTTCAGCTATTAGAGAATTCTTAGATAATAAAGGGTTCTTAGAGGTGGAAACTCCAATTCTTGGAGCTATAGCAGGTGGCGCAGCAGCAAGACCATTTATTACTCATCATAATACATTAAACATTGACATGTACTTAAGAATAGCTACTGAACTTTATTTAAAGAGATTAATAGTTGCAGGATTTGAAAAAGTATATGAAATGGGAAGAAACTTCAGAAATGAAGGAATGGATATAAGACATAATCCAGAATTTACATGTATTGAATTATATGAAGCATATTCAGATTACAATGATATGATGGAAATAACTGAAAATTTAGTTGCTTATGTATGTGAAAAGGTAAATGGAACAACTAAAGTTACTTATCAAGGAACAGAAATAGACTTTAAGCCACCATGGAGAAGAATAACTATGGTTGATGCTGTAAAGGAATATGCAGGTGTAGACTTTAATGAAATAGTAACTGATGAAGAAGCTCAAAAAATTGCAAAGGAAAAGAACTTAGAATTTCCTAAGCCTTTAAATACAGTAACAAAAGGTGAAGTATTAAATGCATTATATGAAGAATTTGGCGAAGAAAATATGATTCAACCAACATTTGTGTGTGATTATCCAGTAGAAATTTCTCCTTTAACTAAGAAAAAGAGAGGAAATGAAATGTTTACTGAAAGATTTGAAGGATTTGTGTTTGGTAGAGAAATATGTAATGCATATTCAGAACTTAATGATCCTATAGTTCAAAGACAAAGATTTGAACAACAAGCTAAATCAAGAGAATTAGGTGATGATGAAGCTTATGTTATTGATGAAGATTTCATGAGTGCATTAGAAACTGGTATGCCTCCTACAGGTGGTCTTGGAATGGGTATAGATAGACTTATTATGTTCTTAACTGATTCAGCATCAATAAGAGATGTATTATTATTCCCTACAATGAAACCATTAGATAAGTAGTATGTTTAATATATATATAGTTTAATTTAACTAAGGAAAATTAGAAAAATGGGCGGCTTTCAAATGAAAACTGTCCATTTTTGAAATTGTAATAAGAGGTTAATATTACGCATTTAAAGCAATGAAAAAAAATTAATAAAAAAATTAAAAAAAATATGCAAAAGTACTTGCATTTTATTTTAAAGCTGATATAATAATCAATGTGCTAACGTTCCGCGATAGCTCAATGGTGGAGCACTCGGCTGTTAACCGATAGGTTGGAGGTTCGAGCCCTCTTCGCGGAGCCATTTTTTATAACGTTAGTATGCATATAATATTCCGCGATAGCTCAATGGTGGAGCACTCGGCTGTTAACCGATAGGTTGGAGGTTCGAGCCCTCTTCGCGGAGCCACATAATATTTAAGCAATGGATTTTCCATTGCTTTTTTTATAAAAGTCTTGACATATATTTAACATTTGATAAAATTATTTATATAAATTAATATGCATGAAGAGAAAGAGGAGTAGTCTTTTGTGTTATTTTAGAGAGGTATCGGTAGGTGTAAGATATTATAGCTATAAGGTGAATGGAACTTTTGAATGCGCTTTTTAAAGTTGGGCTTATGCCAAGAAGGGTGGAACCGCGGAAGTTAATTTCGTCCCTTTAGGTTTTAAGGCTCTTTTTTTATATATAAAATTTTGGAGGTAAAAAATATGGCGGTTAAAAAAACAATGGATAAGATAGTTGCTCTTTGCAAGAATAGAGGATTTATATTCCCTGGTTCAGATATATATGGTGGCTTGGCAAATGCTTGGGATTATGGCCCACTTGGAGTTGAATTTAAAAATAATGTAAAAAAAGCTTGGTGGAAAAAATTTGTTCAAGAGAGCCCTTATAACGTTGGTCTTGATAGTGCTATTTTAATGAACAGAGAAGTATGGGTTGCTTCAGGACATGTTGGTGGTTTTTCAGATCCATTAATGGACTGTAAAGAATGTAAATCTAGATTTAGAGCTGATAAGCTTGTAGAAGATTATATGACAGAAAATGGAGCAGAAGTTGCTTCAGCAGATGGATGGACTAATGAACAATTAAAAAGTTATATTGAAGAACATAATATAGTTTGCCCTAAATGCGGTAAAATGAATTATACTGATATAAGAAAATTTAACTTGATGTTTAAAACTTATGCAGGTGTTACAGAAGATGCAAAAAATGAAATATATTTAAGACCAGAAACAGCTCAGGGTATATTTGTTAATTTTAAAGCTGTACAAAGAACAACTAGAAAGAAAGTTCCATTTGGTATTGGTCAAATAGGAAAGTCTTTTAGAAATGAAATAACTCCAGGTAATTTTACATTTAGAACAAGAGAATTTGAACAAATGGAATTAGAATTTTTCTGTAAACCGGATACAGACTTGGAATGGTTTGAATATTGGAGAAAATATTGTTGGCAATTCTTACTTAACTTAGGAATAAACGAAGATAATGTTAGAATGAGAGATCATAGTAAAGAAGAATTATCCTTCTATTCAAAAGCTACATCAGATATAGAATATTTATTCCCATTTGGATGGGGTGAACTTTGGGGCATAGCAGACAGAACTGATTATGATTTAAGTAAACACCAAGAGCATTCAGGACAAGATTTAACATATTTAGATCCAAATACAAATGAAAAATATATTCCATATGTTATAGAACCATCATTAGGTGCTGATAGAGTTGCATTAGCATTTTTAGTAGAAGCATATGATGAAGAAGAATTAGAAGGTGGAGATATTAGAACTGTAATGCATATTCATCCAGCATTAGCGCCATATAAAGCTGCTATTTTACCTTTATCTAAAAAGTTATCTGACAAAGCTTTAGAAGTATATGGAGAATTAGCAAAGAAATTTAACGTGGAATATGATGAAGGTGGAAGCATAGGTAAGAGATATAGAAGACAAGATGAAATAGGAACACCATATTGCATAACTGTAGATTTTGATACAGAAAATGATGGATGTGTAACTGTAAGAGATAGAGATACAATGAAACAAGATAGAGTTAAAATAAGTGAATTAGAGTCATATATTGAAAAAAGCTTAATATTCTAATTGGGGGCATTAAAATGAAAAAAGATTTTAATGAATTTAAAAAATATATAAACAATAAAAAGGTAGCTGTAGTAGGTATAGGAGTTTCTAATATACCATTAATTGAATTTTTAGTTAAGCTTGGAGCTAAAGTTTCTGCTTTTGATAAGAAAACAGAAAGTCAACTAGGCGAAATTGCACAAAAATTTAAAAATATCGGAGTTATTCTTAACTTAGGTGAAGGTTATCTAGAAAAACTTACAGGATTTGATGTAGTATTTAAAACTCCTTCAATGAGAATTGATAGTGAAGCATTAGTCAAAGCTAAGAATGAAGGCGCGTATATAACATCCGAGATGGAAGAGTTTGTTAGATATTGCAAAGGAAAGATATATGCTGTTACTGGTAGTGACGGAAAGACAACAACAACAACTATAATATCTAAATTATTAAAAGAAGAAGGATATACAACATGGGTTGGAGGCAATATTGGTACTCCTCTATTTGCACAAATAGAAGATATAAAAGATACTGATAAGGTTGTATTAGAATTATCAAGCTTTCAATTAATGACAATGAATCTTCCAATAGATGTAGCTATATGTACAAATTTAGCGCCTAATCATTTAGATATGCATAAGGATATGCAAGAATATATTGATGCAAAGAAAAATATCTTCTTGTATCAAAATTCAAATGATATTTTAGTTGTTAATAGAGAAAATGAAATAACTTATTCTTTTGAAGAAGAAGCCAAGGGCGAAGTTAGAGAATTCAGTTCAAAGAGAGAAGTTAAAAATGGAGCTTATTATAAAGATGGAACATTATTTGTTGATGGAGAAGCTGTTTGTAAGAAGGATGAAATTGTAATAAAAGGTATGCATAATGTAGAAAATTATTTGGCTGCATTTATCGCAACAAAAGATGAGGTTTCTAAGGAATCAATGAAGAAGGTGGCTACTACATTCGCAGGTGTAGAGCATAGATGTGAGCTTGTAAGAGAACTTGATGGTGTTAAATATTATAACGATTCTATTGCCTCAAGTCCTACAAGAACACTTGCAGGTCTTAGGGCCTTTGATACCAAGGTTATAGTTATTGCTGGTGGTTATGACAAACATATACCTTTTGAGCCTTTAGCATATGAGGGATATCCATATATAAAAGAATTAATTCTTTTAGGTGCAACAAAGGATAAAATTAAATTTGCCTTTAAAAAGCTTTATGAAGATAAGAATATTAAGGTTAATATTGTAGAGGTTTCTTCTTTAGAAGAAGCTGTAAACAAGGCAAGGGAAATTGCACAAAAGGGAGATATAGTTACTCTTTCACCTGCTTGTGCGGCTTTTGATATGTTCCCAAACTTTGCGGTAAGAGGACGAAAATTTAAGGAAATTGTCAAAGGTTTAAAATAAACATAAAAAATAAGGGGCTAATAAGCTCCTTATTTTTTTATATGCTAATTGTAGGATTTATAAGAAATGTTATTAGGAGTGATGTTTTTATTAACGAAAATCCCCTTTTCATTAAGGTAATAATCGCTTATTGAATCCTTGATAAGTGCATTTGATGTACATGTAGAATCAGCTAAGTTAACATTTAATGTATATAAGTAATTAGAATCATCACAATTTATAAAATATAATTTTCCGTTAAATGCTTTTAAATTTTCTCCATTCATTAAAAACAGTCTAGTGGCTTTTAAATTTGAAGGATCAATTGAATATAAATTGTTATTGTCTGATGAATTTATGGCTAATATAACATTTTCATGGATTACATAACTATCGACAGAAAAGTCCGTTATTTTTTCGGTTTCGCTACCATCAATTCTTACTTTATATAATTTGAATTGGTCATTTGGATTTTGAAACAGTATAAAATCACCATTAATAATAAAATTATTAAACGTATTATCAGAAATAAGAGTTGTTTTTTTAGTATTAGTATCATATACATAAAGGTGTTTTGAATCTGTATTATTTATGTAATATATTAAGTTATCTACTGCAACTAAATTTGATACATTATCTTCTGAAATTATTTCTTCTGTTTTACTATTAAAATTTGTTGAGCTTAATCTGTTCCCTTTTGAAATATTTGAAAAATATATTGTGTTATTGGAGATGCATAAATCATCTGTAGACAAATTTATAAAATCTTTTACATCGCTTGTATTTATAATATTATTGTTAAATGTAGAGTCTATATAAGATATCCTGTTTTCATCATTTGTATTAGGAAAAATAATTGAATTATCTTTTATAACAAAAGGACATTTTGTAAAAGTTGAATTGCTTAGTACAAAAGGACGCTTTAATGTGTTATAAGATGGTTTTGAATAAGTTAAATCATTTGAAGTTTTAGTTGAATTATTTTCTGAATTGTTGCTACATCCCATAATGAAAAATGCAGAAGTTGCAAGTAAAAATGCTAATGTTGCTTTTTTATTCAAAATTTCCCCTCCTTTATAATATCATAGGTATACTTAAATAATAAAATAAATGACAAAAAGAGTAAAGTAATTAATGAATAAAAGTAAAAATATATATGTTATTTTATATTTTTATTTAATAAATTCAATAACATATCCTGGCGTGTCATTAATAAAATATAAAAGAAAAAAAGAGAAAATAGAAGAGAATTTAAAATATTTTTTTATACTCAAGTATGATGGATATATAATTTTTTAAAAAAATGTTATTATAGGTTCTGTCGTCAGCGCAAGAGTTCATTTGTGAATGAGTAAAAATTAAAAAAACTTGTTGACAATACGAATTGTTGATGATATTATAATATGGCGGTCTGAAATGACTAGTTGATCTTTGAAAATTGAACAGAGTAATAAGTTAAGAACCAGCAATTCTTTTATTAGTAAGTTTTATGAGCGGTCTTAGAAATAAGACTTAGAATCAAACTTTTTATTGAGAGTTTGATCCTGGCTCAGGACGAACGCTGGCGGCGTGCTTAACACATGCAAGTCGAGCGATGAAATTCTCTTCGGAGAAT
>NZ_JBQHRN010000042.1:0-18261 GCF_052066735.1 Clostridium sp. HCP1S3_C6 | reverse complement strand
GATTAACAATATTAATACATCCAGCAAAACAATTTAATCCATGTATATAAGTAGTATCTTGCATTAATTCATACATAGCATCACTTATAGTAGTTAGATTAGTACAATAAGAATACATAGAATCATAATTTATTTCACTTGAAACAGTTCTTGTTGTTTCAAGTGCACCAGAATAAGCAAACATAAAGTAAACTTTTGTAATATTAGTTGGAATATCTATTCTGTTACTTAAATTGCTACAATTTTGGAAACACCATGATGCATTTATTGCTGTTGCGACTAAATTGCTAAAAAATTCTGTAGGTAATTGTAACTTAGTACAACCATAGAAAGCTGCTTTTAAATTTGTTACATTTATAGGGCATTTTGTTACATTTGAAAATGTAGCTGAAGTACAGTTTCTAAACATATCTTCCATATTTGTTAGATTAGTTAAATTTATTAAATCTCTAAAATTCTCCATATTTGTACAATTATAAAACATACCAGATGCATTTTCTAATGAACTTGGCCAATAAATATTTGCATTAAGACTGCTACAATCACAAAACATATTAGATGCGTTTTTAATACTATCTGGTAAAACTATATTCTTACCTTTTGCTACTAATCCTGTACACCCTTTAAACATTCCCTCTGCATTTTCTAGCTTATTAGATAAATAATCTATTCTTACCAATTGCACACAATCTCTGAACATACGCTCTGCACTTGTAATACTATCAGACATATAGCCTGTATATTGTAATTTACTACATCCATCAAACATAAAATCTGTCTGTTCCATAGATTCTCTGTATGATCCAGTATCCAATAAACTTGTACACCCAGCATACATATCCCTACAGTCTTTTATTTTTTCTCCCAAATTAGCAGGATAAACAAGGCTTGTACATTGTTTAAACATACTATTCGCAATAGTAACTCCTAAAATATCCCCTACTTTCTTTAAATTTTTAAAATCATAAAAACTTGAAGTGCAATTTTCAATTACTTCATTCAATTTAACAATTTCAATAAGACATGCTCTCCATACATTCCCATATGTGGATGATGTATTAGGTGTATAAGGTGAATTAGTTTTAATCGTATAGGTACCTTCTTGAGCATAAGTATGAGTAAGAGAATTATTAGTAGTTCCATCCCCCCAATCTGTAATAATTGTAGTTCCATATTTGCTCTTTAGTGCAAAAGTTTTATCTGTAGAATCTAACAAAGTAGTATCTATAATATAAATACTTTCGTCTAATGTAGCACCTCCACTACCTTTTTCTAAATTTGTAACCCTGTTATCTAAATTATTTATTTTATTGTCATAATTATTAAATTTACTATTATATTTACTGTCATAAGAATTAAACTTACTATCATAAGAGTTAAATTTACTATTTAAATAGTCCTGAAATGTTGGCTTGGCATTATCAATTTCAAATTCATTTTTATATTTTTCACTTTCTCTTATATATTCTTTTGTTTTTACTGCTCTTTCTTTAACTTTAGTGCCACTTTTTTTATCTAAAATATTAACATAATCCCCTACACTAATTGATTTGCACCTTAATGTACTACATGAATAAGAGAACAGTGGCTTACAAAGTTTGTCTAATTTTGTTTGTGCAGCATTTCTTAATGTTTCTATGCTAGTATATCTTTCATCTGTCCAATTTAAAGACTTTATTCGAGGAGAATATGAATGATTAGTTACTTTACATGTTATCCCATTAGCACCTGTTGCATTTATTTCTGTTATTAAGTCATACGTATCACCTTGTACTTGAATATCACTTGTTATTATTTGTCCTGAATCTACCCCGATTTTGTTATAAACAAGTATTTTTTTATTAATAGTATCAAATTTAAATTCTACTTCAAATTGTTCTGTTATACTTTTGCATAAATCAAATGCAGTGGTTTCAGAATCTACTTGAAAAACAGCATTTGTTATACTTGGAACTTGTTTAATTTCGTAAGTCCAAACAATTCCATTAAGCAATGTATCTAATATTTTATTTATATTACCTGAAAGATTAAAACTACTGTGCTTTTTTTCTTCAAGTTCTTCTACATTTAATTTGCATTTAACCTCTTTAGAATTGTCATTAAAACTTATTTCTTTTATTACAAATTCATCATCTTTAGTTCTTATAAAGCCATCAAATTTAATTAATTGACTTTTAGAATCTGTTAATGGGTAGGAAAAAGAGAGATTTTTATCTAACAAGCCATCTGAAATTTCATTTTCAATATAAGCATCTTTACATTGTGTCAGCAACTCAATTTTATTATGTTTTATATCATATAGCTGTAACATAAAATCCCTCCTTATATAAATCTTTCTTCATATTTAAAAATAACATTTACTGCCATGCTAAAAGTAATTGTATTAGTTCCTAAATTAAGCCTTGGAAATTCCCACATATCAGTATCATTATATTTATTTGTAATTCCCTGACTAACAGTTTCAGATATAGAGTTAATTGTTATATCTGTATTAGCTG
This sequence comes from Clostridium sp. HCP1S3_C6, assembly GCF_052066735.1. Classification (NCBI taxonomy): domain Bacteria; kingdom Bacillati; phylum Bacillota; class Clostridia; order Eubacteriales; family Clostridiaceae; genus Clostridium; species Clostridium sp. HCP1S3_C6. The sequence continues at coordinate 15,763 of NZ_JBQHRN010000042.1, read as the reverse complement.
TTACATTATTTATTTTTATTACGCTATCTGAAACACCATCTATAATTAAATTTCCTGCTGCAAGTGGTGTAATTATCATTGTTAATGGCGTTTCTATTGTACCTGCATAATCTATAACTTTATTGGTTATATTTTTTTCTTCAATTTGTTTTATTTCGCTTATTTCATATGCTTTAAGTTCTATTTGTAAAGTGTATCTTATTTTTGAAATTGTCTTAATTATCTCTGTCTTTTCTAAAGAACATATAAATAAATGTGAGTAACCATCTGCTTTTAAAGTAAATTTTTCAACATCCATTTTATTAATAACTTTACTAATATTATTTAAAATCTCTTTCCTTGATATTCCTTTAAAGAGTAATGTTAGAGTTATCTTTTTAAAGCCTTTTAAATTTTTAACAAAAAAAGGAGAAATATTTTCTCCCCAAAAACTATTATTAGTGATATCCATACTTTGAATGTCGAAAGTTAATTGTTTTGCATTTACAGAATTTATATTAAAATCACCTATAATCACTATCTATCACCTCTTGCATTCATGGCAAATTTATTATCTACTATTTTATATGTAGCTTCTCCAATCACTTTACTATCCATAACATTCTGTACAGTAAAATAAATTGGCTGATTATTTTTCTGATTTATTTTTGAATCTAAAAGCTTATCTAAATTATCCCATAAAGCACTCAAAGGAAGTACAGCTTCTGCTCCTGATTCTCCACCTACCATAGCATTTTTGCCATTCATACCAAATATGGTAGGTTGAGTTAATATACCACCATTCGCATACCATTCTACATTTAAATGCGGAATACTTGGAGGATCTAAGCTAAAACTGCCTTCTATAGAAAAGTGAGGTAGTTTAAATATAGATTTTATTCCTTCCCAAACAGATTTTATTCCATCTACAACAGCTGAAAATGGCGCTTTAATAGAATCCCATGCAGATATAACACCACTTACAATGCTATTCCAGACACTAGAAATTGTACCTGTAAAGCTATTCCATACTCCACTTATAGCATCACATACACTGTTAAAAACCCCAATTACACTTAACCACACTGCTTTTATATTATCTACAACTACATCTATAACACCTTTTATTGCATTCCATACAGTTTCTGCAACACTTTTAATAGATTCCCAAACAGAAGAAAAGAAATCCTTTAATGGAGTTATTATATTGTCTTTAATAAAATCTACAGCAGTTTGTATAGCACCTTTAATAGTTTCCCAAACAGATATAATATTATCTTTTATTGCATTCCAAATATTAAATACTAAAGTTTTAAATGTTTCCCAATTGCCTTTCCACCACTCTACATAAGCTAATATAAAAGTCCTAATAGCTTCAAATGCTTTAAATATATATTGCTTGCAATTTTCCCACAAAAATTTCCAAGGTAATAATATTAAGTTAACTATTCCCTTAACTACTTCTACAATAACCATAATTACTACCTTTATTACATTTATAGCTGTCTTTACTACATTAACCATTTTGTCAAAAGCAGATTTTATAAATGGGACTATTTTACTAAATACAGATTTAATACTCCCCCATAATTGATTTATAAAATTTCTAAATGGCTCACATTTTTTATACAATACTACAAGTAATGCTACTAAGGCAGTTATCCCAATTATTATTAACGTTACTGGATTCATAGCCATAATAGCATTTAATGCTCCTTGTGCTATTGCTGCTGCTTTATCTACTACCATTTTTGCTTTTTCTGCTACCGTTAATCCAATAACACCAAGTCTTGTTGCTAATAAAGAACTTTTAAATAATCCATAAAGTGCAACAAGTTTACCTATACTACTTGCCATTACTCCTAGAACTACTAGTGCAGGACCAATGGCGGTTGCAATAAGTCCTATTGTAACTACTGTATTTTTAGTTCCATCATCAAGATTTCTAAACCATGACGATAGATCCTTTACTTTTTCGGAACTATTTTTTAGCATTGGTGCTACAGTTGATGTTATTTCTGCTCCAAATTCTGCACTTGCAACTTTCATTGCATTTTGTGCTTTAGTGTATTCAGCAGAACCATCGCTCATTTCTGACATTGTATTACTTATTGTTCCTTCTGAACTTTGAATAGCATTTAACATTTCTTCATATTCAAATCTACCACCTTTTATTGCATCAGCAAGATCAGGTCCTGCCTTTGCTCCGAAAACTTCAATTGCTTTAGTTGTTGCACTAGCAATATCAGGGCAAGCTTTTATTTCTTGTAATGTCTTTTTAAATTCTTCTCTTGAATCTTTTCCTGCCGCACCCCAATTACTTATCGCTTTTTTCATTCCCGAGAATGCTATTTCTGTATTGTAATTAGTTGTCTATAAGTATTCCAACCTATATTTCTCTTATTTTCATAAGAGTATCGGACTATATCATCACCCTCGTTATAACGTTAGGTTTCCAGATTAAACTATATTTAATCGTGTTCGGCGCTCGTGGGAATATTATTGCTTGTTATAACTCAATTCCTAGTCTCTGAACTTTCTACATACTTTACTAACTTTCTGTAGCTTAGCTGCTGATTAGCATAAATAAATGTAATAAAAAAAGAAGCCTAAGCTTCTTTGATGTTATACAATTTTATAAATTCTATTAATTGTTCTTTTGTGTTATTTGTATATCCATAAGTATTATGAAAAAGTCTATGGCATTTATCGCATAAAGTAATACCATTATTTACATCAGTACGACCTTCTTTATAAGAACTATAATTTTTAATATGATGTGCTACTAAATTACCGCTTTTATTACTACCACAACATTTGCATGTATATTTATCTCTTTTATATACATTTTCTCTCCACACATTATATTCATGGTAGTTTCTTCCTATAATTCTTTCTTCATCTGATATATTAAAATTATAATTTGGATTATCTTTACCTGTAAATCTTCCTATATGGTTATCATGAAGTTTCTTTTTAACTTCTTCACTCCTGTGCTTACCATATAAAAAATGATTAATTCCTGCACATTTGCCTTTTCTACTACAACTGATTTTTATTTTAGTTTTTTCTAAATGTTTATGATTATAAAAAGGATTTCCTTCTCCAGTTTGTCCTTTAACAGTACATTCATGGCTACAATATATTTGTGCTTTTCTACTGCTTCTAAATTTCTTATTACATATAGGGCATATATGGACATATCTGTTATAAAAACACTCTTTACATTGATTTCTATAACCATCACTATTGCCTTTATGCTTATAAAAATCATTTATAAATTTTAGTTTTCCACAAGTATTGCATACTTTCATAATCTTTTTACATTCTTTTGTTTTTATCATAAAAACAACACCTTCCGATTAATGTTTATTTCCGAATATTAAATTTTAATTATAGGGAAGTAATCTCGGATAATTACTTATCAACAAGGCTCGCGACTTCCTTATCTATCCCTTAACATTATTATAACACAAAATAATATTAAATTACATTTATAATTAGCTTTCCAGCAATTCACCGAATATCTTTAGAAGCATATTTCTATGCAACTGCGCCAATATAATCAACGCCAGCCTTCTCCCAAGAACTAAACAAAGCAATGCTCTCTTTCATATCAAAGCCTAGTGCTCTCATTGGAGCACCATATTTGGTTAAGTTTTCAGTTAAATTTGATACACTTATTCCACTAGCTTGTGCAGCTTTAGCTAAATTATCTAAAACCCTACTGTATTGATCAGAATTTATACTTGCATCTCCCATATATCTACTAACTTTTTTTACTGCTTCTGTAGCATCTGAATTAGTTACTTTAGCAAATGCAATAAATTTATTAGTACATTCTTCTGCTGAATCTCCTGTAAATCCAAATCTAGTGTTAATTTCTCCTAGAGTTGTACCTATTAGTTTAAAATCTGCTGTGGAGTTACTTGCAATATCCTTAAAACTTTCTTTTAAATCATCTGCTGCTTCTCCTGTTGCACCTGTTGCTTTTATAACCTCGTCTGTACCACTTTTAACTTCTTTATAGTTTGCAATCGCAGTTTTTCCAAGATCTTTTATTTTGCTTGTTATGTTTTCTATTTTTTGACCTAAAGCTTGAGCGCCATCACCTAATACTGTCATTGTTGTGCCTATTGCTGTTGTTTTGCTATTGCTTGTTTCTGTAGTATCGTTATAAGAAGAAAGTTGATTATTAACATCTTGTAATTGTTTCTCTAAATTAGAATAATAGCTAGTTGCATTATTAACTTTTATTGCGAGATTCTCTGTTGCATTTGAATTCTCACCAGTTTCTTTTCTTGATTTTTCGTATGCACTTTTTAATGTTTCAACTTTCTTGGCTTGAAGCTCCATTGTCTTATTTAAATATTCTTGCTTATTTTTTAATTGATCTGTTGTGCTACCAAAATTCTTTAAATTTGTATCGGTGGCTTTAAATTCACTCTTTAACACATTCATAGAACGATTAATTGCTGTTACACCATTATTAAAATTAGTATTATCTAAAGACCATTTAACAACCATTTCTTCTACATTCTGTGCCATTTCTCCACCTCCTTATAACTGAATATTATCTATATATTCTTCTTCATCTTCTTTATTTCCATATTTTCTATTGTTGAACTTAATATGCTCTTTCCATAAAGCAGTTAATTTTCTATTATTACAATTCCAAAATTGTTCTTCTGTCATTCTTAACTCTACTGTTGCAATATAATAAAGCCACGCCCAATCTATTTTGTTATCGGTTTTGTTATCGGTTGTGGCTTCTGTTCCCCCTGAACTATTTCTTCTTCAGGTTCTGGCATAAATAATGTTAATGCTTTCTTAAGAGTTTCAGATATATACTCCATTTTTTCCTCACTCTGCAAAGCTTCTGTTAATAATTCTCCAACTTCCATTAATGTTATCTTTGGATAACGTGGTTTTATAGCAGCATAAATCAAGGCTCTTATTGTTTTTAATGGCTTTTTACCTTCTGCCATAGATTTCATTGCTGTATCAAATCCACCTTCATATATATCTTCTAATTCTGCCATAGAGTTGAAATCAAAAGATATTTCAAATGTTCTTCCACGTAAAGTTAATGGAATTTTTATATTCTTTAAATCTTTTCCTAACATAAATATCCTCCTTATTAAAAAAGACTAAGGTTTTACCCTTAGCCTATACACCTGATTAAGCTGTCGCTATTTCTGAATAAACTGAATCAAACCATTGTGATGCAACAGTTGAATCTGCATTTTCTGAATTTTGATCTAAATCACAATAATGCCTTCCAATTTTTTTATTCTTATAGCATTTAAATTCTACTTCTACTGTTTGTGTTTTAGGTTTGTTTTCTGCACTTTCAGCTTTAAATTTAGGTTCGCTAAATACTACATCTTGATACCAAATAAATTTATTTTTTCCTCCACCTGTAGGTGCTTTAAATCCCATAGCCTTATGAAGAACTTCGCCACCTTCTATTGGTGGAAAATAGACTCCTTTTGTATCAATACTACCACCAAATAATTTAACCTTAGTTTCATTAGTTAAATAGTTAAATGTAACTTTTCCTGTCATTTCAATTGTTCCATAAACATCTTCCTCAACTTCATCATCTGAATATAAAGTTTCAGAATCTTTTTTAGTATCAATTTCAATTGAAATTAATCTTTCTGCCTTGTAAGGTGTACCAACTGTATAATTTTCTTCTGTATTTTCTGATACATCTGCTAAATGAAAACTGTTTGCTCCTCTAATTCTTGGCATATACCATCACTCCTCTTTTTCATAAAAATAGCACCTAAAAGCTATATGATATGTTTCTGTATCACTTTCGTAAAAATCATTGAAAGTAACATTATAAAATACTGTTTTAAGTGCTTTCTTAATTCTATTTTTAAGACTTGTTGGATCTGTTTTTGACCACAAATCAATTTGTAAACTGTGAACATTTGTTTCATTTTTATCATCAGAATAATCTTCATCAAAGTTATTCATTTCAAAAAATGTAATATAGGTTTTTTTATCACCACTATATTTTCTGTATCTTGCAGGGATATCAAATTCTTTTAATGTATCAATTATTATTTCATTTATGTCAATCATTTAATCCCTCCTTCATAACTTTTACTGTTTCCTTTAAAGCTTCATCTTTTTTATTTTCAAATGTTGGACGCATAAAAGGACGTGCTATTTGTCCTCTACTTGTCCCCCATTCATAAAACTTAAGATAAAATGCTTCTGAATTATCTTCTTTATTAATTCCAATATTTATATATTTTTCACCCTTTTTAGACTTAACTTTACTTTTCTTTAAATTTTTCTTGGCTTTACCAGTTCTAACAGGACACCTTTTTATCATTTCATCTAATATTACATCTGCACCTGCATTTAATGCTTTGTTAGTTAATTTGTTACTTTTCTTGCCCATTTCGGATACTTTTTTCTGCAATTTATCAATGCATGAAAAATCTATTTCAAAATCACTCATTAACTAATCCTTTATACGCTATAAGATGTAATTCGATATCTTCTTTGTTAGGCTTATATTTCCTTTTAACCTTATAAAGCTCATTATCATAAAAAACATAATCTTCTTTGTTATAATCAACTTGCTTAACTTCTAATACTATTTTTATTTCATTACCTTCCTGGCAACTTTTATAAAATTCATCACTTGTTACAGATTTTTCATTGCAGAATATTTCATTTTTTACAAATGTTTTTTCTTCAACCCCATTTTTGTTAACAGTAATATTTACAGTAGCAAGTTCGCATGTATCACTCCACATTGTAATCACCACACAATGCCATACTATTTTTTAGCATGTCATAAGATTTTTGATATTTTTCAGAATCCTTATTGTTAAGTCCAAAATTAGCTTTACAGTAAAGTTTTACAGCTTGAATGACTAAAGCATCAGTTTCGTCAATTTTCTTAACTCCACTAATGCTTAAATCAATTTTACAAGCATCAATTAAATCTGTAATATCATCATCAAGTTTATTATTCTTAATTCTTAAAGCAAGTTTAACTTTTTCTAGCATAAATACCACCTCACTAGAAAAAGAGTGCTATATTAAGCACTCTTCTTAGTAATAGTAACTAAGCTATTCTTATCTACAACTTTACCATCTACAAGCATTATTGCTTTTGTTACTAGATCATCAGTATCGTTATCTTCATATCTCTTAATAGTCATATTAAGATTAGTGTTAAGAATATAGTCAGTTGGCTTGAATAAAAATGCAACTACTGTATCTGAAGAAACTGTATCTGCATAATTACTCATATAATCATTACATACAACTGTTCTTCCCAATAACATTCTTTCAATTTTTCCACCAATACCATAATTAACTCTTCCAATTGGTTGACCTGTAGTGTCAGTTAATCCTGCATATTGCATAAATGTCTTTTTAGTCATAAACCAAACTGCTCCATTTTCATATGCTTGTGGTAATGCTGCTTCTGCATCTATCAAGTCTTTATATGCAGGTTTTCCTGTCTTAGCAATATCTACGTTTTGACCAGTTACTACTGTCTCACTTAATATTCCTGTACATTGTCCAGAACCATCACCACTTATGATAGATTGTTCTATTGCTTTAATCATAGCTTCTGTTACATTGTTAATAAATGTAGTTTCAAAAAATGGTAATGCCATTGTATCTACTTCTAAACTTACAGAAATAGCACATCTTAATTTGTTGTAAGCAAATGAAATGTAAGAAAGTGATTTCTTTTGTTTAGTACTTCCTGCACCCTCTGATACCCAACTTGCAGAAGGTTTTGCAGAAGAAGTTGGTATCTTAACTCCACCTTTGTAAGAAGTTCTAGTAACTAAAGGAAGAATCATTCCTGTTGCTTCCATCTTTTCAATTATTCTCTGTAATACAGTTTCAGGAATAGCAACTCCTACATCACTTGTCTTTGTATTTGCGTCTACATTCTGTAATGTAGCATTCTTTTTGCCTGTAATAACATAATTCATAAATGCTTTTCTGTAATCTATGCTATTTGTAAAGTTTTCTTCTGTAACATTGTTAGTAGAATCAAGTACTTGTGCTCCTGGTACATTAATTGACTTATTTTGAATATCAGTAACTTTTACATTGTCTTTTAAGGCATTAAGATTTGCTAATGCAGTAGCTTCATTATCAAATTTATTATCTAAATCTGTAATTTCTTGCATTTTAGCTTGTCCTTCTTCTATTTTGCCTTCATTAATTAATTTTTCTGCCTCATTGTAAAGCCCATTTCTCATTTCTAAATACTTTTCTTTTTCCATGTTATAAACATCTCCTTTTCATATTTAATAATTGCAACTTAGCCTTAGCTTTTTGTTGCATTAAAAAATCAACCTCATTATTAACGGGTTGATTGATTGGCTTATATTGTTTTAATTTTTCAACAATATCGTTATTTAGTGATACTGAATTGCATAAAGCAGTAGCTTTATTTTTTAATAGATTAACCATATTGAAATCTACCTTTTGATCTTGATACATAATTTCATCTATTATCTTTTTATCTTTTGCTTCATCTGCAGTGTACCAAGTTTCATGGTCCATGATTGACTTAATTTCTTCATCTTCCATGCCAGTTTTTAGTTTGAAAGCATTTGCAATTGTTTCATTTGCTTTTTTTAATGTTTCAGCAGTATGTTCCATATCTCTATAATCTCCACTAGCATTACAAGATACATTATGTATCATAAATAAAGCACTTGGTGACATTTTAACAGTTGTACCTGCCATAGCAATTACTCCTGCTATACTAGCACATAGACCATTTATTTCTATATTCACATTTGCTTTATTTCTATAATCCATAAGCATATTATAAATATCACATCCAGCGAATACAGAACCACCACCACTATTAACTCTAAAAGTAACATCATCACCATTAGCATTGTTCAAATTTTTTTGAATAATTTTAGGTGAAATAGCTTGAATGCCATACCAATCATAAATCCACTCACAACCGCTATCAACAACTTCACCCTTTAAGTCAAAGTATTTCATTATTCTTCACCCCCTTTCACGGGTATAGTATCTAATCTTCTCAAAGGTGTATCTCCACCTTCTACAGGAGTAAGATTTAATACTTCTCTCCATTCATTAGGTGTCATTGCTCCTCTATCTACCATAGCTTGTAACCCAAGTTTGGTTGACATTGAAGCATATTGAAGATTATTTGCATTAAAAATTATTTTATTACCAAATCCTCTTTCTCTTCTTGAAAATAATTTTCTAGTAAATTCATTTGACAATTGCATTGCTAAAGGTTCTATTTCACTTTCATAATATGCATTCCATTCATCTTCATTGTATTTACTTTGAACTATATTCTCATTTGTATTGAAGAAATTATATATTCTAGTTATTGTTCTATCAGTTTGTGCAGCATTTGGTACATAATCTTTAGGATCTACTTGTTTAGCATCACATTTTGAATCAACTCCAGCTGCACCACTTCCATTTTGGATATTTAGGAATTGATCTACAAAATCTTGTGTTTGCTTTCTTAAATCTTCTGGTCTTAATGAAGTTGTAAACTTCAATAACCACCTTATTAATCCACCATTTTTAATAGCTTTTACAATTCCTTGGTCTGATGTTGATACAATCTCCATTAATTGTGTTAATGCCTGACTTGGTGATGTTCCAAAAATATCATTTTCATTAAAATCTTGCCTTAAATGAATAATATCTGTGTATGGATAAGTTACAGTTCTGCCATTTTTATTTACAAATCTTAAATATAAATAACCTTGCTTATCATAAATGGCTTCTGCGCTAACACATGGAATATTATAAAGTTCTACAGGAATATCATTTTCATCTCTAACTATTAATGCAAAAGCATTATTATTTAAAGAGAGTTGATTAATCATTTTTTCAAAAAATACCTGTCCTGACATATAAGGATTAGGTTCTTCTAATAAAAATCTTATATATGGTTCTGGGTTAATACTAAAACCTTGTTGAGAATTATTTCGTAAATGCTGTGGTATAAGTTTACCTATAGCTTTACTTCGTGGTCTAATACAGGCTCTTACAACATCAGATTTATACAAGTTTCCATCCCATGAATAAAAGCCATTTCCTCTATCCTCAACCATTTCAAATCTTGTTGCTGTAGAACTTCTATTTCTAAATCTTTTAAACAATCCCACTATTTCACCCCCTTCCAAAATCAAATATTTATATTAAGTTTTCATAATCTGTCTGTTTATCTCTAAAAACTGTATATCCAATTATCTTAGAAACACCACCATCAATTCTTTTTCTAGTGTCAGCACCTTTTATAGGTTGTATATTTCCGTTAATATCTGTTTTTATTTCCATATTTGAAAGACACCATTTGTCAATTGGATTATTATTATAAATAATTTTATTAGCTTTTAAATCTGCTTTCATATCCTTCATAGGCATGGAAAGTGTTTTTGCTCCTTGTCTTACTGGTATCATTGCATCTTTACCAAATTCATCAATGTAAGCTTGTAATAAAGAATCATCAACGTGCCATGGATCATATCCTATCCAAGGAAAATAAATATCATAATCATTTTTTAAATCAATAAACCATTGGAGCATATCATATTTATTTACTTTATTGCCTTCACATACTCTCAATAAACCTTGTTGTTCCCAAAGTTTATATGGCACTTCATCATCTTCTTTATTGGTTTCTATAAGATTAAGTTTTTCTCTTGGAATCCAATACATAGAAATAAAATAAATATTATCGTCATTTTTTCTTTTACATAATGCATTAGCACTCGCTAAGTCAGTAGTTTCAGCTAAGTCAAAGCAACCAATTCCATAACGAAATCCCATTTCAGCAATATTAAATGTAGTAGAATTATTAAGTTCATCATATCTAAGCCATGCACTAGCACTATTTTCTTTCATGTTAAAATCTTTAACCATTACAGTAGCTTTAAATGCAGGATCATTCTTAGCTTTTTCCACATTGCTTCTTAGATAATCATATTTTTTAATAGTTCCTAACCCTGGATTAGCTTTAATCCACATTTCTTCTTTATCCCATTCGTCTTTATCATCAAGTTCATAGATAAATGCTAAGAATCTATCATCTTTGATTTTTCCATCTAATACACCACATGCATAATCATATTGTGCATCAAAAATGTTATCTCTTACAAAACCATTAGTAGTTATGCAATTTAGTAACGGTTGATTTCTTGAACCCATTGATTGTTTCATCAAATCATATAGATCACGATTTTTTATTGCTGCAAGTTCATCAATAGTAACCATATGTGCATTAAGTCCATCAAGACCATTAGTATTAGATGATAAAGCCATTATGGTTCCATAATTAAATGGCACATATAAATCAGATTTTCTCTTTTTTACATGTTTACTTAAGTCGCTAGATTGTTGAATCATTTTATAGCATTCATTCCAACCCTTATGTGCTTGTTCTTTTTTAGTTGCCACATTATAAACTTCTGGAGAACCTTCACCATCACCAATTCCCATGTATAATTCATCACATGCAAGTTCTGTAGTTTTACCATTTTTACGTCCTCGAATATCAAGTACTTCTTGATATTGTCTAAATCTAGTATTTTCATCTATAAAACCAAATACTGCTTGATGTTTAGCTTTTTGAAATAATTGCAATTCAATATTCTTCCCAAGTTCTCCCTGGCTCTGCTTACAGAATGTTTCAATAAACTCAATTGGTAGATTGGCACGTTCTAAATCAAATATCCATGATCCATGCTTGTTATATAATTTATCAACTAGCATAGCGTATACTTGCTTAATTCTATGACATGCTATTATATTACCTTTCATTATCTCGTTGTAATATTGTTCAATGTAAGTAATCATTTCAATGATTTACTCCTTTTGACAAAATCAGCCAAACTATCATTTTCTTGTTGCTTAACTTCTGATGGCAATATATCTATAAGCTGTTTCATAACAGTCGCATATCTTTGGATAAATGTAGAATAAATTTTGTATTCAGGTCTTTCTCTGTTAAAGCATTGTTCTCCTTGTTCAAACAATTCAGTAACACCATTCGTTAGTAAATCATCTCTTAAATTATCTAATGTTATCTTAAGAAATGCAGCATTATTAATTAGACCTTCTAAAGCTTTAGTTTTATCTTTTTGAAAATCTTTATATAATTTCTTAAGTCTATTTATTTCTTGCTTAATTTTCTTTTCTTTTTCTAATTGTTCGGAAATGTTCAAAATTATACCCCCCTTTTTTCTCAAATTTTCATTTGGAGGAAAATTAATGTACACACCTCGGTCTCTTTTTGCTCTTGAAATCTCGCAAATAAGGGGGGATATGTTAATTTTCTTCCATATCTTCTATTAATTCTCCATATTTATTAAATCTTAATCCTTCTCGTACCGCTCTTTTATTGTTATGCCTATTGTGATGACATTCTTTACATAACAAAATTAAATTACTTGCATTAAGTGTTACGTCAGGATCTGTTATGTTAAGTGGTGTTAAGAACTCTATGTGATGCACTTCTTTCCCTGGCACTAGCTTACCTTTCTTTAAACAATCTTGACACAAGCCATTATCTCTTTTGAATATGTAATCTCTTGCCTTCTTCCATTCTGTAGACTTATAGAAAGCCTTACTAAATTCTCTAGCCATTTCATCACCTTCTTAACATTTCTTTCTGCATTAACTCCATATCGTAATAACTTCTTAATAACTCTTTAGCATTATCATCAAGTATTACTGCATTACCTACTTCATCACTTAGTGTTATATTGCTATTACTATTTAATATCTCTAAGTATTTCTTTAAAGCATTACATGTAAATAAAATATCACTCAAAATAATCACACCTTTTTAATTAAAAAAAATTAAAAATTTAAGAATTTCTTAAGATTTAATGTTCGGATTTTTCATTTTGAATATTTAATTTTCTTAGGTAATCAACTATTCGCTTAATCTTTTTGCTACTTCTATATATCACTATTTTTTTAATCTTAATTACAATGCTTTATTTTTTTAAACATTCACAATCAAAAAAATAAAAAATACATCAAGGTACAAAGTCATTTAATGATTTTGATACTTCAATATATTTTTCTCTATCAAGTCCTATGTATGCTTTTGTTTCTTCGATGCTACTATGACCTAATGCTTCTTTCACTAGCAGTATATCTTTACCACTTTCAAAATACAATTTATATGCATAAGTTTTTCGCATACTATGTGCAGTAATATCATATAATCCAAAATATTCTCCTGCTTCTTTTAAAATATTACTTACAGCTTGTACTCCAATATGTTTGTTATTACCTTTTCTACTCTTAAATATATATTCATAATCTTTCATATCTTTTATATAATCTTTAAGGATTTTAGCAACCTTTGGGAGAACCTCAACTTCTCTTGGTTTACGATTCTTTTCTCTAATATTTTTAGAATTATATTTCTTACCTTCTTTAATTACAAAAAGATTTCTTTTAAGTGCTTCCCTTATATCTCTAGCTTTTAATTTAACTAAATCTCCTGCTCTATATCCAGTTGTAATTCCAAGTACAAATAAGACATAATTTCTATAATTTTTACATTTAAGATAATCTTCAATATCTAAAACATGTTCTTTTATTTTTATTGGTTTAGCTGGTCTCTTTTTCATTCATGCTCATTCCACCTTTTTATTTTTGTTTTTTAAATATAGAAAAAGAGTTGCCATTAATAGCAACCCTTAAATTCGTTATTTAACCTTCTTGGTGTATCTGCTGTAAAGATATAACCTAAATCTTCATTTAAAACTATATCGCCATTTTCTTTAGTCTTGTAAATAGATCTGTTTTTTTGAATGAATGACTTATCTGAAATAAATCTATTACATTCATAGTTGATTGCTTTAATACTATCTTTTCTTTCTCTTAAAGCTTCTTGATGTCTATTTCTAAAATGTGAGTAATTACGTTGTATACATTTCCTTACTGATTCTACATTAACACATAATATCTCAGATATTTGCCTTGCATCATAACCAGTAATATAAAGTTTTCCAACTTCATTTTTGTTAATGCACATAAAAAACTACCCCCTTTTGGATATAGTTACCCCAACCCATTAGGCTGGACATTTCTATATTTAATTCTTAATTCTTATTGTAAAGTTATTTATATTTTTTTACCACGACATAAACACGACATTTTACACGACATTTTTAAAAAAAGACACAAGTTTTTTAATTCTTGTGCCTTTTGAAAATTACATTTTTATTATCTTGTCTATTCTCTGTACTTGTCTTGGACTTATTCCAATTAGTGTAGCAGTTTCTTCCTGGGTATAATGTTTTATCAATCTAAGATATTTTACTTTATCTTTGTTATTGTTAAGTTTCTTAATGTATTCTAAATCTTTTTCTTTATCTGCTATAGATAAATCTAAGTCTTTTTTTATGCTTTCCTTATCCATATCTACTCCTTCACATCAATTTCTATTCCAGTTTCATAAAACCAACCTCGACTTGCAAGCTTGTCTTTATGCTCTATATTAATATCTTTTATTAAATTCTTTTCATCAAAATCTAATGCTTTTCTATGTGATCTATAAAGAATTAATATACATACTTGAATTAAATCAAATGTTTCTCTTACAATTTCTTTAAGATTATTAAGAGTTTTATCTACTCTATAATTATCTATTGCAATTTGAACTTCTTTAAATTCTTCAGTAAGCTTTTTCTGAATATCATCAGCACATAGAGTTCTATTATCTATGTGCTTATATTTATTATTTCTTAATACATGCATTAATAATTTCATTACTGTACCTCCAAATCATCAAATACTACAGGTATTTCTTTTCTAAACTCCTCTAATATCATGTTAGCTATTTCTCTTGTTTGAGGATGTGCTGCTTTATCACATCTTAATTTAAAGAAATGTCTCCATTCTCTTAGATTCATTGTCATTACTATTTCTGTTTTAATTGAATTAGGGAGAATACTTCTAGCTTCTTGTGGAGTTGCTCCATTTTCTAACAATTTAAAATAACTATCTGAAATTCTATTCATCAGTATTCTCCATTCTATATATTTCTCATAATTTTCATTCCAAAAACAAGGTTTTATAAAAGTTAATTCATTTCCAAATTTATCATTTGAGTAATTACAGTATCTTGTACTTTCCTGACTATAACTTGCTATTCTATGTCTTACAATTTCGTGGCTTACTCCTCTATCACATATAACCCTAACGGATATACTAACATGCTCTAGAACTGATTCATGTCCTCTTGCTATAATAGATTTAACAAATCTTTCTGCTGAATCTTCTGTTATATTCCCTTCACTCTTGTAACAAGTTCTTCCTATTCTTTCTATTTTCTTTAATATGGCTTGTCCATCTATTTCATCTTCTAATTGAACACTAGGCTCTATTATTTTCATCACATCCACCTCCCAAGGTAGTTATTATATTCTAATTTTCTCTCTGTTTCATTTTCTTTCAAATAATCAAAACCATTACGATAATCTTCATCTAGCCATTTTTTAATACATTCAGTACATCCTTTACCTTTTTTATGACAAAATTCATCCTCCCTTTCATTCTTGTTAAAATTATTATCAAATTCATTAGGGCACATTAATATAAATGCAAGTGAATCTGTATTTAGCTTTTTAATCTTATCTATGTTTTTCATTTATTCTTCCTCCCAACTACTGTAATTCTGATTTTTCTTCTAACCAATTAGCATAAGATTTTAATTCTTCTGCTACTTCATCATCGATTACCCCCTCCTTTTCAG
>NZ_JBQHRN010000041.1:0-20490 GCF_052066735.1 Clostridium sp. HCP1S3_C6 | reverse complement strand
AAATTCTTTTGGTTTATAATTTTTACTCAAATATAATCACCCCTAAATATATTATATTACATTTGATTATATTTGAATATATTTTTAATAACTATTAATAATCTCCTTAATATTTTTTGTCACCTTATCTAATTCCATATTTTTAGGAAGTATAAGGTTTAGAATCACTGATACAATAAACACTACTGCAACACAATTTTCAGCAAACACATTTTTAACCATTAATGGAAACACCCCAAATATTTCTGGAACTTGAGTAAAACCAATTCCAATACTTAAAGATAAAGCCACAATAAGCATATTTCTTTGACTATAACCACATTTTCCTATCATCTGAGTACCGCTTACTACTATTGATCCAAACATAATAAGAGTACAGCCACCAAGAACAGGTTCAGGAAGTGTAGCTAAAATTGCCCCAAGAGGAGGAAATAGTCCAGCTAAAATCATAATAATTGCACCCATAAGAATGGTAAATCTATTAACTACTTTTGTCATAGCAACCAGTCCAACATTCTGACTAAATGAAGTAATAGGTAAACAACCAAATACACCTGACAATGAACTTATAAAACCATCACATGTAATTGCACCTGAAATTTCCTTTTCTGTTACATCACGTTCAAGTCCAGCTTCTGCAAGTGCTGATACATCTCCTATTGTTTCTGTGGCAGATACAAGATATATTAACACAACTGAAATTATAGCGCTTAAGTTGAATTCAGGCTTAAAAGGCAAAATTTTCGGGAATGCAATAATAGATGCATTATTAAGTTCTGAAAAATCTACTTTGCCCATAAATATTGCAACTATATATCCTACTACCAAACCAAATAAAACAGATAACTGCTTATAATGTCCCTTTGCTAGTATGGTAAAGCCTAAACAGCATATAAGTGTTATACTTCCTAGAACAAGGTTACTAACGGAACCAAAATCTTCACTTCCATTGCCTCCTCCAAAAGAATACACGCCTACATTTAAAAGCGAAAACCCAATTGCAGTAACTACACTTGCAGCAACAACAGGTGAAATTATTCTTCTCCAGTAATGTGCAAATAATCCCAAAAGACCTTCAATTATACCACCAATTAAAACAGCACCTATTACTGCCCTATATCCATATTCACTTCCTATAAATGATGTAATAGACACAAATGTAAAACTTATTCCCATTACAACAGGTAACCTTGAACCAATTCTCATTCTTGGATACAATTGAAAAATTGTACCAATACCTGCTATAATCATTGCACTTTGAATTAATCTTGCAGTTTCTGTACTTGTAAGACCTGATGCACTTGCAACAATTATAATTGGAGTAATATTGGCTACGAACATAGCTAAAATATGCTGTATTCCAAAAGGAATAGCTTCTGAAATAGGAACCATTCCATCAAGCTCATAAATGCTAGAATACTTCTTCACTAAGAAAACTACCTCCATATTTTATATCACTATTAATGATAATATATAACAAAATAATTGTCTAGTATAGGTATATTTTGTCGAAATTAAAAAATAAAATCTCTCAGCTTTTGCTAAGAGATTCTATTTTTAATATTATTATTTTAATTTTTCAAGTGTTTTATTCATATCTAGTCCATGAACCGCACAAGCTCCATCTTTTGATTTTTCTGCTTTTTCATCAAAAAACATTTTCATGTCTTCTTCTACTGTAGAAATTCCACCAATACCAAAGTTATCAACTAACACTTTTAAAACATTTGGTGATAAAAATGCTGGAAGTGTTGGTCCTAAATGTATTTCTTTTACCCCAAGATATAAAAGTGATAATAATACTATTACAGCTTTTTGCTCATACCATGCAATATTATATATAATTGGTAATTCATTAATATCTGATAATTCAAATACTTCTTTTAGCTTTAATGCAATTAATGCTAAAGAATATGAATCATTACATTGACCTGCATCAAGTACTCTTGGTATATCACCAATATCACCTAAGTTTAATTTATTGTATTTATATTTTGCACAACCTGCTGTTAAAATTACAGTATCCTTTGGAAGTGCTTTTGCAAAATCTGTATAGTAATTTCTCTTTGATGATCTACCATCACATCCTGCCATTACTACAAACTTTTTAATAGCCCCACTTTTTACAGCCTCTACCACTTTATCTGCTAAAGCAAATACTTGCTCGTGAGCAAAGCCACCAACTATTTCACCAGTTTCAATTTCTATTGGTGACTTGCATGTTTTTGCTAATTCAATAATTTCAGAAAAATCTTTCTTTGAACCAGCTTCCCCTTCTATATGTTTGCAACCAGCATAACCTGCAGCACCTGTTGTAAACATTCTAGATTTATAAGAATCTTTAGGTGGTACAATACAATTTGTTGTCATTAAAATTGGTCCATTAAAGCTTTCAAATTCTTCTTTTTGTTTCCACCATGCATTACCATAGTTACCTACTAAATGCTTATATTTTTTTAAATGTGGATAATAATGAGCTGGTAACATTTCAGAATGAGTATAAACATCTACTCCTGTTCCTTCTGTCTGTTTTAATAACTGTTCTATATCTGCAAGATCGTGTCCAGATACTAATATACCAGGATTTTTTCCAACGCCAATATTAACTTTTGTTATTTCTGGGTTTCCATAAGTTTTTGTATTTGCTCCATCTAAAAGCGCCATACCATCAACACCAAACTTACCAGTTTCTAAAGTCAATGCTACTAAATCATTTGCTGTTAAAGAATCATCCATTAATTTTGCTAATGCTTCTTGCATAAATTCATCAATTGCTTCATTATCATAACCCAATGCATTAGCATGTTTTGAATATGCAGATAATCCTTTTAATCCATAAGTAATTAATTCTCTTAAAGAACGTATATCTTCATTTTCAGTTGCTAATACTCCAACTTCTTTAGATTCTGCTTTTTCTTTAAGCATTGCATTTACTTCTTTTCCATTGTTATTTTTAGATACAATGTTCTTTAAAGTAGCTAAAAATCCTGATTTTTTATTTTCTCGAATATCCCATGTAACAGCTTCTGATAAATTATTCTTGTCATTTAGCTTGTTCATTAATTCATTTTTTATTGATAATGTTTCTTTTACTCTTGCATAAAATACTTCATCATCAAAATTTGCATTTGTAATTGTTGTAAAAAGATTTAATGTAATATAGTGATTAATTTCTTTATCTACTTTCTCTCCTTCTTTTCTAAGTCTTGTTGTTACTTCTGATAAACCTTTAGTTACATATATTAACAAATCTTGCATATTAGCTAAATCTGCAGATTTACCACATACACCTACTTTTGTACATCCTTTATTTCCTGCTGTTTCTTGACATTGCATACAAAACATATTGCTCATACTCTTTTCTCCTTTTTTATATCTTTAAATTTTTTATATGAAATTCATCTCTATGAGCACATTATATATTGAGTACAAAGCAAAATCCGTAACATATGTTACGGATTTTGTTTTTAATTTATAATGCTTTTTATATATTCATAACACTCTTGAAGTTCTTTATATGATATAACTTCAGATTTATGTTCAAAAAGTATTTTAAAATTACTATTTGTATTTTTTATTAATTTCAAATACTTTTCTATATCCGCAAAACCTTCTTCACTTTTTAATTTCTTAAGAGGTGGATAGTGATAGTATTTTGTATCCCCAGCCTTTGCATTCCATAAATGTACTAAATAAGTGTATCTTGCAAACCTGCTTACAAGAGCATAAGCATCAAAATTATCGTTAATCATATTTTGTATATGAAGCCTTCCTGTATCTAAACATAATCTTATATTTTTATACTTTTTAAACAAATTATCAATAAAATTATCATTAAATATATATTTATTTAATGCATCTAATTCTAAAACAGGAATAAAATTATATTCTTCTGATTTTAAAGTAAGCCATTTAAAAAGCTCTTCTGAATATAATTTAAATCTTTCTATTGGATATTCATCCTCATAAACATATTCACTCCTATCACTAAATCTCCATCTAGTAAGATCAAAATTTCTATCTATTATTGCAGGTTTAGGAAAGTGAAATAAAATATATTCAGGATTTAATTTATTCTCTTTTATATACTTAAGTTCATCTTCTATTCTTTTATAGCTCTCTGTTCTTACCTTATGATCTAATGATAAAAATGACACATCTCTTAAATAATTATCATTTTTTATAAGTGGAAAGTGAATTCCATATTTATAATGATTTTTCTTTGACTCTTTTATTAAATTTTTAACATCCTCTTCATTAAAAAGGCATATTTCTAATCCATAAAATTCTTTTTTGAAATCTCTATCAAATTTGCAAAAGTCATACTTTCCATGCATACCAATCATAAAATTATTCATATTATTATCTCCTGTATTTTAAAAATAGTGCATAAAACATATAAAAAGCCATTGCAACAAATGCAAAGGCTTTTTATAATATATCTCTAAAATTATTACATTCTATCTACACTTTCTATTGCAAGTAAATCTAATGCCTTTTCGAGAACATCTTTCACAAGATTAATAAGTGCAAGCCATGAATTCTTCTTAGCTTCATCTTCTTCTGATAATATTCTAGTACTATTATAGAATTTATTAAAGTTATTTGATAATTCGTAAATATAGTCACACACCTTATGTGGTGCATGATCTCTAAAGCTTGTTTCTACAGCTTCATTAAACTTAACTAGATAAAGCATTAAGTTTCTTTCATCATCACTTTGAGGTTCTATTATAGTACCATTTATGTTATTGTCAGCTTTTCTTAAAATAGATTTAATTCTTGCTATTGTATAAAGTATATATGGTCCTGTATTCCCTTCAAATGAAGCAAATCTATCTATATCAAAAATATAGTTTTTAGAAGCTTGATTTGACAAATCACCATACTTAAGTGCTGCAAGACCAACCTTAGATGCAACTAATTGTGCTTCTTCACCTTTTATGTTTTCATTTTCTTTAAGCTTTTCAAAACCTGCATCTTTTATTATCTTAATTAAATCTGCAAGTCTCATAACTCCACCTGCACGTGTTTTAAATGGTTTCCCATCTTTTCCATTCATTGTTCCAAATCCAACAAAGTAAAGTTCTGTGTTTTTAGCTATATTAGTTTGTTTTGCACATCTAAATAATTGAGTAAAATGAAGTTCTTGTCTCTTATCAGCTAAGTATATTATTTCATCTGCATTAAGATTATTTACTCTATCTATTATAGTAGCTAAATCTGTTGTACCATAAAGTGATGCACCATCAGATTTTAATAATAAAAATGGTGGTATTTCTACTTTATCATCTTCTCTCTTTACATCAACTACTAATGCACCTTCACTAAGAGTTGCATATTTATTATCTTTTAAATATTTTATCATATCAGGAATAAATTTTTGTGCATCACTTTCACCATTCCATAATTCAAAATTAACATCTAATGCACTATAATTCTTTTTAAGATCTGTAACTGATACATTTAAAATATGTTTCCATAAAGCCACATAACCTCTTCTTCCTTGTTGAAGTTCTACTGTTGCTTGCCTTGCTGCTTCCATAACCTTTTCATCACTTTTAGCAAGTTTACTAGCATATGGATATATATCTTCTAATTCATCAATTGTAAAAGGAGCTTCTTTTGGATATTCCCCTTGAAAGTTCTCATCAAAATATGGAAGGTTTGGTTGACGTCTGTTAACTTCAGATATTACCATACCCATTTGAAGACCCCAATCTCCTAAGTGAACGTCCCCAATTACATCATGGCCTAAAAATTTTGCTATTCTCTTTATACTTTCACCTATTATTGCTGATCTTAAATGTCCTATATGAAGAGGCTTTGCTACATTTGCTCCACCATAGTCAACAACAATCTTTTTTGGATTTTCTACTGTTGAAACTCCAAATTTTTTATCTTTGTTCATTTTAGAAATATAATCTTTTAAAAATTCATCATTTACAGTTATATTAATAAATCCTGGCCCAGCAATTTCAAGCTTTGAAAAAATATTATTTCCCTTAAGATTATTTACTACTTCTTCAGCTATAACTTTTGGTGCTTTTTTATGCTTTTTAGCATTTGCAAGTGCACCATTACATTGATACTGACAAAGATCAGGTCTATTAGAAACGCCTACTTTTCCAGATTCTTTTTCATATCCTAAGTCTTCAAATGCGCTTTTTACTATATCACTGATCTCATCAATGAATAATTTCATAAATTTACCTCCTGAATTCTTTATATACAAATAACATAATTAATTGTAAGTATAATAATTATATCACAAAAACAAATTAGCTATGAATATTTTTTATATCCCTGTCAAAAATATAATTATATTAAAAATAATTATAGATTTTAATTTTTTTTGAAATTTTAATGCAAAATTAGAGTTTTTTCGTCGTTTTTCTTGTTTATTTTTACAAATTGTTACTTAATTACTGTACTTTAATTTTTTTTTAAGATATCATATATTAGTACGTAATATTATTGAAAGGATAAGATGATACATGGAATTAAATTTAAATCTTTATGAAACTATGGCTTTAGTATGTCTTGTATTTTTCATAGGAAGATATTTACCTAATAAAATTACAGCACTATCAAAATATTGTATTCCTCCAGCAGTCGTAGGCGGCTTTTTATTTTCCTTATTAATACTTATTTTTCATATGACTGGAATAATAACATTAAACTTAGATACAACACTACAAAATATTTTTATGACAGCCTTTTTTACAAGTATTGGCTTTACTGCAAGTATAAACGTTTTGAAAAGGGGTGGATTAAAGGTTGTTATATTTCTTGGACTATCAATACTTTTAGTAACTCTTCAAAATGTTCTTGGTGTAACACTTGCTTCACTTTTTAGCTTAAACCCACTTCTTGGACTTTGCACAGGATCAATTCCTATGGTCGGTGGTCATGGAACAGCAGGTTCTTTTGGACCAATGCTTGAAAGCCTTGGAGTCTCAGGGGCTACTACAGTTTCAATAGCAACTGCCACATTTGGTCTTGTTATGGGAAGTGTAGTAGGAGGATTGGTTGCAAGAACACTAATAAATCGTCGTAATATAGAAACTTGTGAACATATCAAAAAAAATGAAGAATTTGGTGATTTCAATGAAGAAAACCACAACATATTATCCTTCAAAAGATTAATGACAGCTTCTTTATTACTATTTATAGCTATGGGACTAGGTTCAATTGTTTCAGATATTATTCAGTTATCAGGTTTAACTTTTCCCTCTTACATAGGCGCTATGATTGTAGCTGCGATTATAAGAAATCTTTATGACTTCAAACATAAAGAATTTGTCGAAAAAGAAATTGATACATTAGGTGGCATATCCTTATCATTCTTCCTTACAATGGCACTAATGAGCCTTAGACTTTGGGAACTTTTCGATCTTGCTCTTCCACTTATTGTAATGCTTTTTGCACAAGTAGCATTAATCGTAATATTTACTTATTTCTTAACTTTCAAAATAATGGGAAGTAATTATGAAGCTGTAGTATTTGCTTCTGCAACTTGTGGTTTTGGAATGGGAGCAACTCCAAATGCTATAGCAAATATGGATGAACTTACAAACAAATATGGCTTTGTTTATACTCCATATTTTGTTGTACCAATAGTAGGATGTTTATTTATTGATTTTGTTAATTCTGCTATACTTACAATCTTTATAAATATTATTTCTTAAAACAACCAACGACTTTGGTTGTTTTTTTATTTGATTTAAAATAGCAAAAGTAATAAAATACCATATAAATAGTTTATTGAGGTGACAATAATGATTTTTATATGTACGGCAATGTATATTGAAGCTGAACCCATAATAAATACCTTAAATTTAAAAAAAGATGTAACAATTACTAAATTTCAAGTTTTTAAAAATAATGATATAACTTTAATAATTACAGGTATAGGAAAAATCAAGGCTGCCATTTCCTTAACCTCAATTCTTTCTAGTTTCAATATTTCTAAATCTGATTTAGTAATTAATATAGGATTATGTGGCAGTAAAAATATGCAATACAAAATTGGAGAAACATTTTTATGCAACAAAATAGTAGATAATGATACAAAAATGACTTATTTTGCAGATATTGTTTTTAAACATCCTTTTAATGAAACAAGCCTTCAATGTTGTTCAAGGAAAATTGATAATTTAAATTTATCAAATGAATTTGAAGGTAATTTAATAGACATGGAAAGTACGGGTATTTATGAAAGTGCTTTAACTTTTTATGAAAATCATCAAATCTTTTTCATAAAAATAATTTCTGACTACTTAAGTACTAGAAATCTAGATATAAACAATGTAAAGAATATTTTAATAGATAGTATGCAGAAAATTATTTCCTGGATACTATATTTAAAAGACAATATAAATATAAGAAATAATATACTAACTGAAAATGAGCTTCAAATTATAGCAAAATGTTCAACCAACCTAAAACTTTCTTGTACAATGGAACATGAATTTTTACAGATTATAAAATACTATAAACTTATACATGGCGATTTTGATGCCATAACAAATACAATTTTAAATATTCAGTGCAAATCTAAAAGGGAGGGGAAAAAATATCTTGAAGAAATTAAACAAAGATTTATTTAATAAATCTTTTTCACATATATACATTGAAAAACAAGCAAAAAATCATCCTAATACACAAAAAATAATATCACACTTTGCCAATAGCAATATAATCGAAATAAATCATTATAAAGATGTTTTCTGCAGAAGCCATCAAAATTTCTATCTTCAAAAACAAAGTCCAAATTTAATTCTTGCAATTAAAACAGACAACTTAATTTATAAAGGTGCCAGATTTTGCAATGATTTTGGTAATGATCATTTTTACTATACCTCTTCTATTATGAATTGCATATATAATTGTGAATACTGTTACCTGCAAGGTATGTACCCTTCTGCTAATATAGTCATTTTTGTAAATATAGAGGATATATTCCATAAAGTCGAAGGAATTTTAAATAAGCATTCTATGTACTTATGTATTTCTTATGATACAGATATCTTAGCTCTTGAACAAATAACACAATACACTTCAAAATGGATTGATTTTTGCAAAAAACATGATAACCTTAAAATAGAAATACGAACAAAAAGTTCTAATTTTAATGCAATAAAAGATATTACTCCAACAGATAATGTAATACTTGCTTGGACATTATCCCCAAGCTTAATATCACAAAAATATGAAGACAAAACCCCAAGTCTAAGGTCAAGACTATATAGTATAAATCAGGCTATCAAAAATAATTGGAATGTAAGAATCTGCTTTGATCCTATTTTATATTTGAGAGATTTCAAAGAAAATTATAAAGATTTAATAGATACTACTTTTTCTACTATTCCACCAAACAAAATATTAGATTTAAGTATAGGAGTTTTTAGAGTTTCTTCTGAATACTTAAAGACCATGCGAAAAAATAGGTTTGATTCTATAATATTAAACTATCCATTTATGTGTAAAAATAAAGAATATACTTATGATGAAAATTTATCAAAAGAAATGATATCTTATGTATACAATCTTTCAAAAAAATATATTGATGAAGATAAAATATATATAAGCTAATTAAGGAGGTTTTTATGGATACCGCAATAGTAACAGGCGCTTCTTCAGGCATAGGTTTAAGCATATCAAAAGAGTTGTTAAATCTTGGTTATAAAGTTTATGGTTTAGGTCGTGATTTTTCAAAATCCAACTTAGATAATAATAATTTCATCAAATTAGAATCTAACTTAATGGACATAAATTCACTAGTAACCAAAATAAATGAAATAAAAAAAAGCAATGATATAAAGATTCTTGTAAACAATGCAGGAGTAGGATATTTCTCACCTCATGAAGAACTTAATCCTAAAAAAATTCATGAAATGGTTACTATAAACTTAGAAGTTCCTTTAGTATTATCACAAATCTTATTAAGAACATTAAAGAAAAACAAAGGTTATATAATAAACATTTCATCTATTGAAGCAAAAAAATCAAGTGCCCATGGTTGTGCTTATGGTGCTACTAAAGCTGCTCTTTCTCATTTTTCTTCTAGTCTTTTTGATGAAACTAGAAAATATGGAGTGAAAGTAATAACAATTCATCCAGATATAACAAAGAGCAATTTTTATAGAAATTCTAATTTTAAAGAAGGCGCTAATGATGATTCTTTCTTAATGCCTGAAGAAATAGCCTCAGCAGTTGCCATGGCTATTTCTCAAAGAGATAATTTAGTTATTACAGATATAACTATAAGACCACAAAAATTTAACATACAAAGAAAATAAGTATTTAACATCCTTAATGTCAAATAATGCACATAATTCTTCAATATACATTTGAACACTTGAATTTTTTCATTTTTCTCCTCCCCATCCTATTTATTATAACTCCATTTTAAGTAAGGTGGCTAATTGATTTTTACATTCTTTTCTTCTATAATTAATATTTAAAGGATGTGAAATAATGGGGAATTTTAGACAAAAAAGAATAGCTTTAGTTAATGACCTAACAGGCTTTGGAAGATGCTCTGTAGCAGTAGCACTACCTATAATTTCAGCCTTAAAGGTTCAATGTTGCTTTTTACCTACAGCAATACTTTCAAATCATACAGGTTTCGATAATTTCTTTTTTGAAGACTACACTCCAAAAATGAGAGAATATATTGAAAATTGGGAAAAGATAAAACTAAATTTTGATGGTATATGTACAGGTTTTTTAGGTTCTAGTGAACAAATAGACATAGTAATGGAATTTTTAGATAAATTTAAAAAAGAAAATACCTTGGCCATAATAGATCCTGTAATGGGAGACTATGGTAAATTATACTGTACATACACAGATGAAATGTGCTCAAAAATGCAGCATTTAGTTCAATATGCAGATGTATTAACACCAAACCTTACAGAACTTTGTAGATTACTAGATATAGCTTATCCAAGTGAAACACCTACACACAAAGAATTATATTCATTATGTGAGACCTTAGCACAAAAGGGTCCATCAAAAATAGTAGTTACAGGTTTGCAAAGAAATGGCTACATTGAAAACTTTATATTTCAAACAGGTAAACCTTATGAAATAGTAAAAGTAAAAAAAGTTGGTGTAGATAGATCTGGTACAGGTGATGTATTCACATCAATTGTAGCTGCAAGTGTAGTAAAAAATGAAGATTTTGCAGAATCAGTCCAAAAAGCTGCCGATTTTATTAGCAAAGCATTGGCCTTTACGACAAAAATGAATCTGCCTACTAATTATGGAGTATGTTTTGAAGAATTTCTAACAGAACTAAAATAAAAAGGATGATTTTAATGGTTATTTTATACACTTATGATAAAGGAAATTATATAAATTTAAACAATATATCACTTGAAGAGATGGACTCTAGAGGAATAAAACGAAATATATATGTTAATTTAACTAATCGTTGCCCTTGTTCTTGTACTTTTTGCTTAAGACAAACAAAAGAAATGTCAGAATCAAATAGTTTATGGTTAAAAAGAGAACCAACCTTAGATGAAGTTATTAGTGAATTTGAAAAACTTGACTTAACACAATACAATGAAATTATATTTTGTGGCTTTGGTGAACCAACTGAACGAATTGATGATTTACTTGAAGTCTGTAAATATATAAAAAGTAAAAGTCCAAAAATCCCTATTAGAATAAATTCCAATGGCCTTGGTGATTTAGTAAATAAGAAATCGATAGCACCATTATTAAAAGGATTAGTTGATACTATGTCAATTAGTTTAAATTCTTCTAATGCTGAAGAATTTTATAAAATAACAAGAAGTAAATTTGGAATAAGTTCTTATGATGAAATGAAAAATTTCGCTGTAAGCTGCAAAGAATATGTTCCTAATGTAGTGTTAACAGTTGTTGATTGTATCGGAACAGAGGAAATTAACGCATGCCAAAAGGTGGCTGATAGTTTGGGCATAAAATTGAGAGTAAGACCTTTTGAATAATTGATTTTAAAAAATACCAACGTTTAACATTGGTATTTTTTTTAAAATAAAGGTCAGTTAATGTCAAATAATAAATGGTTCTAAGAATTTTAATAAATTTCTGTTATTTATTTTTATGAATTTAAGGAACTACGATTTTTAGTAGTTTTTCAAATTAGAATATTAAATTTTTTGTTGCAAGCAAGATCTCAAATCATCATCAGGAGTACTTATAACTCTTAAGTCAAATGTATCAACTAAATATTGAAGTACATTAGGGCTAATAAAAGCAGGAAGAGTTGGACCCAAATAAATTCCCTTTATTCCAAGAGATAATAACCCAAGTAAATCTGCCACAGCTTTTTGCTCATACCATGAAACTATTAATGATAAAGGTAATCCATTAACATCAGTATCAAAAGCATCTGCTAAAGCTACAGCAATTTTTACAGCAGAATAAACATCATTGCATTGGCCTACATCTAAAAGTCTAGGCAATCCTGCAACTTCACCGAAGTCCAACTTGTTAAATCTATATTTGCCACATGCTAAAGTAAGTATAATACAATCTTCTGGTACCTTTTTAGCAAATTCAGTATAATAATTTCTTCCTGGTCTTGCACCATCACAACCTCCAATTAGGAAGAAGTGCCTTACCTTACCAGACTTAACAGCATTAACAATAGCATCAGCATTGCTTAAAGTAGCTTTATGCCCAAAACCTACTAATATTTCATGTACCTCTTGATCTTCCTTAAAACCACCAAGTTCTAATGCTTTATTGATTACTTCACTAAAATCTTTTTTTCCATTCTTATCTTTTCCTATATGCCTTACTCCATCAAATCCAACAACACTAGTAGTAAAAATTCTATCCTTGTATGAATCTCTTGGTCTCATAAGGCAATTAGTAGTCATTACTATACACCCAGGTATATTATCAAATTCTTTTTGTTGATCTTGCCATGCTCCACCAAAATTTCCTACAAGATGTGGATACTTTTTTAGTTCAGGATATCCGTGACAAGGTATCATTTCACCATGTGTATAAACATTTATTCCCTTTCCTTCTGTTTGCTCCAAAATGGTTTCTAAATCCTTTAAATCATGTCCAGATACTATTATAAAAGGACCTTTTTTTATGTGAACATTAACCTTATGTGGACATGGATCTTGGTAAATTGTTGTATTTGCTTCATCTAATTTTTTCATTATAGCTATACTTATTTCACCAGTTCTCATAGTCCATCTAATTAGTTCTTCTACTGAAAGATTATCATCAGTAATAGCTTCTAATGCCCTTATATAAAAATTATCTACTTGATCATCATAATATCCAAGTTCCCTTGCCTGATGGCCATATGCACTTATACCCTTTAATCCATAAAGTATAGTTTGCCTTAAAGAACGAATATCAGGATCTAATTCTTGATCATACATAATTCCAGCTTTTTTTGCATCCTTAAGCATTTCAGCCTTTGTACTGCTTAAATTATAAGAGGCATGATCAGTATTATTTTTTATACTTTTTACTTGCTTTCTTGCTTTTTCTTTTAATCTTTGTGATTCTTTTAACATTTCTACATGAACATCTGCATCAAAATTAACATTAGTTAATGTTGTAAACAAAGAATTTTCTATAAATGATACTGTTTCTTTATCAGCATTTTCACCTTTTTCTACTAGTTCCTTAAGATAACAACTTATTCCCTTTATCTGATATATAAGTAAATCTTGAAGTGCTGCAACTTCTGGTGTTTTACCACATACTCCAAGCTTTGTACATCCCTTTCCTCCAGCTGTTTGCTCACATTGATAACAAAACATAGGATATTCCATATCCATATTATTTTCCATAAAAAAACACCTCCTTAATTACCTTTCCCCTTAATAAAAAAATTATTACATGTATAGTAATTAAAAAGATATCTTTTAAATTATAGATATGAATAAAATTCTTCTAATGTTAAATTATTTTCGTAAATAAATTTAGAAACATCCCTTCCAACATATCTAAAATGCCAAGGCTCATAACTTATATGAGTTAATGACTCTTTACCCCTTGGATATCTAAGAATAAATCCATATTTATAACAATTATCCCTAAGCCACTTATTTCCCTCAGAATTTTCTTGAGATTCGTCCATATTTAAATTATCTGATGATAAAAAATCTATTGCAAGTCCTGTATGGTGTTCACTAAATCCAGGTTTCTCTAGTATTTTATATGTTTCATTTTGAGCTTCTTCTAAACTCATGCCTTCACTAATGTATGTATCAATATGTTCATCAGTTAGTCCTTGCTGCGTTTCTATACTCCTATATCCTGATGCAATCCAATATGTATATCCAACGTCTTGTGCATCTTTAAGCATTAAAACTAAATCATTATATAAAACATTTGCAACTCTTTCTTCCTGGTTTGCTGTATATTTTAAATCAGTCTCATAAGAATCAGGTATTGGATTTTGACAATTTACAAGAATCAAAATTTCCTTGTTCTTTTCATATAATTCTTTGCAACTACTACAAAAATTTGCATACGAATTGTCACTAAGGCAACTTTCGCTATTTCCATCAATTGAACTACTCTCACCATTCATAATGATAAAACCAAATAATATTATAATAAGTGATGCTACAAGTGTAGTTAAAAAATTTTTTTCTTTAACCTTAAATATTAAATTTAAAACATATAATTTTATCCCCAAACTTATTAAACCTTCCTTATAACTATAACAATTTACTATTTTGCAATTATTTCATATCCATTTTCAGTAATTGCAATTGTATGTTCCCATTGGGCAGAAAGAGAACCATCTCTTGTAAGAGCTGTCCAGCCATTATTTCTGTCTATGTATATATATCTTTTTCCTGCATTTATCATAGGCTCTATAGTAATGACCATCCCTGGTACTAATACCATACCTGTTCCTGCTTTGCCAAAATGCATTACACATGGATCTTCATGCATTGCTAAGCCTACTCCATGCCCACAAAATTCTCTTACTACAGAAAATCCATTATCTTTTGCATGTTTGTAAATTGCTGCACCTACATCTCCTAAAAATCCCCAAGGCTTTACTGCATCAAGCCCTTTTTGCAAGCATTCTTTTGTAACTCTAACTAATTTATTTGCTTCTTCTGATGCTTCTCCTATTATAAACATTCTTGATGCATCTGAATAATATCCATTAAGATTAGTAGTTACATCTACATTTACAATATCCCCATTCTTTAATAAAGTTTTATTACTTGGTATACCATGACACACTTCATTGTTTACTGATACACATACACTTTTGGGAAATCCCTCAAAATTAAGAGGTGCCGGAATTGCTCCATGAGATGTAGTATATGTATACACTAGCTTGTCAATATCATTTGTTGTCATTCCTTCTTTTATATTTTCTCCAACCATATCAAGAATTCCATTATTAATTACTGCACTCTTTTTTATACATTCAATTTGCTTTGATGTTTTTATTAGTTTTTTGTTTGGGACCTTAAATCCTCTTCTTTTTAAATAGGCTAATTTTTGATCAAACTCAAAATGACATTTTCCATACACTAACCCACTTTTACACCAACATAGATCATTTTTTTCTAATTTCATAAATATCACTCTTTTACTAATATTTTTACTACAACTAAGTATAACAAATTTATTGATATTAATTCAAAAAATTATTAATTAAATGTTAATCATTATATCTATAAAGTGTACTGCATATTATATCGAAATATTTATATAGTTATATTTAATCAAAAGAAAAAGAGGGTGCTCAAATGGATATAAAAAACTTAAACAACATATTAAATGCTTTCACTAATGTTTTACCACAATTAGGAATAAACAATATCGAAAAGGCCGGCATGAGCCTAAAGGAAAAATTCGTAGAAAGCCATGGTGTAATTGTAATTATAGGTATGATAGGAGACCTTAAAGGAAATATTATCTATAGTTTAACTCAAGAATCAGCTAAAAAAATAGCATCTAAAATGATGATGGGTATGCCTGTAAATAATCTAGACGAACTAGCTCAAAGTGCAATTTCAGAACTTATAAATATGCTTACAGCTAATGCTGCAACTAACTTTTCTAATGATAATATAAATGTAGATATATCTACTCCTACGCTTATATGTGGAGAATTTGTTGCTAATACAAATGCTGAAAAAATTATATGTATAAATATTAATACTGATGTTGCTCCTATTGAAGTTAACATTGCATTAGAAGAGCAGTAACAATTTTCATGTTACTGCTTTAATTTATTGGAATATTTTTAAGTTTTATTGAGTTAATTATCTTTGTATTATCATCAAATGCAATTTCTAATTGTTTACCACAATTATCAACATTTCCTGCTGCTATATAAGATATAAAATTTCCATCATTAACTTGGGGAATTCCATAAGCTTTAATTACATCATCATAACTTGATTCAAGTGTAATTCCTCTTGGTAATACTGCTGTATTTTTATATGAAGCACTACTTTTTTCTATACCTATTTCACCTATCTTTGCATCTTGCAATGATACAGAACTACCACTAGTATTATAAATAGTTACAGATATTCTTGTATTCTCATCCATCTTCTTTCCATCCATTGATATTCCATCCACATAATACCCATTCTCTAATTCTTGATCCTTAGCAAAAAAATCACTAAATGAAAATTTCATTTTTGTTAATTCACCTACATCTATTGGTAATGATATTTTATTACCATTTAACGTAATATCCCCTGATAAAGGATCACTATCCATACTTTCTGAATATAATTTTATATCATCTGTTGTTAATTGATTTATTGTATTATTACTACAGCCAAATATTGTAGTGCTAGTAATTAATAAGCACATTAAAATTATTATTTTCCCCTTCATTACAATCACCTTGTATTTTATACTAACTTCATTTTACCAAACAATACTGCGGATGTAAATAATTACACAACATTATCTTCACGTAATAAATATTCAATTTCTTCTCTACTAAGTTTGTTGTTTTTTACATTATAATCACTATCTAATAAACTTGAAAAAATATCATTTTTATAATCCTTAAGTTTAAGTATTTTTTCTTCTACTGTCCCCTTAGTTATTATTTTAATTACCTGTACCTGGTTTTTTTGCCCTATTCTATGAGCTCTATCTGTTGCTTGATTTTCTACTGCAGGATTCCACCATGGATCAAAATGAAGGACTATTTCTGCAGAGGTTAAATTAAGACCTGTACCTCCTGCTTTTAATGATATCAAGAAAATATTAATATCTTTGCTTTTATTAAAACCATTACAAAGTTCTACTCTATCTGCAGGCCTTGTTGAACCATCTAGATAAAAATATGTTTTATTTAGCAAATCTAATTTTTGCTTTAATTTATTAAGAAGGCTAGTAAATTGAGAAAAAACAATTATCTTTTTATTATCATTTAAACATCTTGTTATAATTTCTAAAGCCTTATCAATTTTACCACTGCCTCCATTATAAGAGTCATCTATTATTGAAGGATCTAGTGCTATCTGACGCAATCTTGTTAAAAATGATAATATTGTTATACTATTTGTATTTTCTTTAGATTGTTTTATAAACTTCTTTAAACTTTGTTTGTAATAACTCTTTTGTTCTTTTACCATATCCACATATAAAGTTCTCTCTATCTTATCTGGTAATTCTTTTAATACTTGATTTTTAGTTCTTCTCAAGATGAATGGCTTAATTATAAGCTTTAAATACTTTATCTGCTCACTGTTATTATTTAAAAATTTTGATTTAAATTCTTTTTGTGAAAATAAATATCCTGGTTTTAAGAAGTCAAATATATTCCATATCTCTAAATAATTATTTTCTATAGGTGTCCCTGTTAACGCAAATCTTACCTTTGCTTTTATGCTCTTAACATTTTGCGAAACCTTTGATTTAGAATTTTTAATAGTTTGAGCTTCATCTATAATAAGATTATCAAAATTATAATTTTTATAGAATTCTACATCCATATTTAGTGTTCCATAGGATGTTAAAATAACATCATACATGGTAATATTTTTTAAAATTTCCACACGGTTAGACTTACTACCATGGATACATGCAATTTTTAAACTAGGTGCAAATTTATTAAATTCATCTTCCCAATTATAAACAAGAGATGCAGGTGTAATTATCATTGTCTTATTATTTTTATTGTTTAATACAAAACTAATAGTTTGAATGGTTTTCCCAAGACCCATATCATCAGCTAATATTCCAAACAAACCTTTTTCCTTCTTATTTTGAAGCCATAATAACCCTTCCATTTGATAATCTCTTAATTTACCATTAAGTCCTTTTAAATTTACCTTAACATTATTACATAAATCTTGATCCTTCTTTATGGTATCTATAAAACTTGATCCTTTTGCCATTTTATCAATAGCCTCTTCGTAGCCAATAGGTAAATTTACTGCACTTCCTTTAAAATTAATAAATTTAAGAAATTCCATAATAGCAGTTATTTCTTTATCTTTAAAATCCATAAAATTATAATTATTGAATCTATAAAAACTATTTCCTTCTTTATAACTATTAATTGCTAAATTCCACTCATTATTTTCTATACCGTCTATATCTAAAGTAAATTCCATTCCATTTTTAAATTTATTTATATTTCCACTTATATTTTTAGCATCTAATATCTTTATTGTGCCAATATCTTTAGACGATTTAATTTTACATAAATTCGCAATGTCACTTTTTAGAAAATTTATCATATTAAAATCTTCACCTAAAAAGTAGTACAGATCTCCTTTCTTTGTAAATCTATTAGAAAAGAGAATTTCTTGTATTTGCTTAATTTTATCAGATGTTTTTAAATATTCTTTTTCTCTAGGAATAATTAATTTGCAATATATACCTTCCTTATCTTTCTCAAAATAAAGGTCAATTGTACAATTTTTTGCTAATATATTTTTTATTTCATCATTCACACTTAATTGTCCTATATTTTCTAACACCGTTATTACCTTATGTAAAGACTCTTTCTTTACAAAGGTATAAGATTTTTTATTCAGTACCTTATAAAGAGGTTTATATGCTCTACATTTATTTATTGGTGGAATGTAAATGCAATTATTATATAAAAACACTGTTTCATCACTATTAATTGCTCTTACCTTTGCTTTAAGTGTTTGTAATTTTATTCTATTATCAACTAGCTTAAGAGTAAATTTAAGGGGCATCATTTCTTTTTTTACTTTGCATTTATACTCTATAGAATCTATCTTAATTGTAAAATCCACATCATTGCACAAAAGAAAAAAATCTCTTATATGGGTCTCTTGTACTTTAAAATTAATCTTTTTAAGAAATTTCAATAACTTTACATTTTCACTAGAATAATCTGCATTTTCAAATGAAAGCACTCCATTTTTTTTGAATATATTTTGCAGATCATATTCATTGCTTATTTTTATCCTACTTGGTCCTTCTAATAATAAATGTGCCTTAAACTTATATTCATTTGTAAAGTTTTCTTCAAGCCTTAACTTTATATTGATATGTTCTTTTTTATTAATAACTATATTATTATTTTTATTAAACTGCATTAGTGTTGCAATTATATGTTCACAAGGAAAAATAGCGCCTGTTTTTCTCACTTCTTTTCCTAAATCGCAATTACATATAAGTTCTATTTTATTTGTAATATTATTTATTCTTACCTGTGTAAAATATACTTTTGCTTTATCTCTTACCTCTCCATAAATACTAGTAAAATTCTTTGCTTTCCTTAATTCTACGGACTTTACATTGCCACTTGAAAAATGCTTTATTCCATTTTTATAACTTATACTAAATTTATTCTTAAGTATACTTTGTATTGCATCATTAAGCTCCATATAATCACCCCACTTATATTTATATAT
The DNA here is from genome assembly GCF_052066735.1 of Clostridium sp. HCP1S3_C6. Classification (NCBI taxonomy): domain Bacteria; kingdom Bacillati; phylum Bacillota; class Clostridia; order Eubacteriales; family Clostridiaceae; genus Clostridium; species Clostridium sp. HCP1S3_C6. Next base: position 616 of record NZ_JBQHRN010000041.1, on the reverse strand, counting down.
TTTTATATTTACATATTCTTATATTTTTACTTAATTCTTGTATATGTAGTATAAACATATGGAATTTCACCATTAACTTCTTTATCTATTTCTTTCTTAAACATACTTTCATCAAACTCTGGGAAATACGTATCCCCATCTATAACACTATCAATTTCAGTAATATACATTTTATCCACTATATCAATTGCTTCTTTATATAATTGTGAACCTCCAGATACATAAACATCTCTACCACCTGCTAAAAGTAATGCTTCTTTTAGGCAAGATACTGTATAGCAATTATCTGCATCAAACTTCCTACTATGTGAAACTACTATAGTTGTCCTGTTAGGTAAAGGTCTTCCTATTTCTTCAAAGGTTCGTCTTCCCATAACAACTACATTATTAGTAGTTAACTCTTTAAATCTTTTTTGTTCACCTTCTATGTTCCACGGTATACATCCTTTATTGCCAATAACACGATTTTTTGCATATGCTACTATTAAAGCTATCATATGTATTTCCTGCTACTTAAAATGTAATCAAATATAAACATTTTAAGAATTTTACTGTTTCAATGTATCTGCTTTTGTTATAAAAACTACTTGCATTTGATATGATACTCCACAGTCGT
>NZ_JBQHRN010000040.1:0-20618 GCF_052066735.1 Clostridium sp. HCP1S3_C6 | reverse complement strand
GAGTATATTGAAAGTTGGTATAACAGAAAAAGAATTCATAGCAGAATTGGTTATATGACTCCACAAGCTTATGAAGATCTTATTACACAATCTGCTTAAAAAACTAAAAAATGTGTCTACTATATTGACATAGGTCCAAACTCCTTCTTTATAATCCTTAAATATAGAATATAAACGAGTTGTATGCAAAATTGGATTTGAAGGAGTCAAAGTTACTGAAAGATAATTATCAAGTGGTTCACATGGCATATTAAATAAAAAACTTACATCTTTACAAATACATTTAACCTCTTTTCGTGGAATGGAAGCAATATAAATATTTTTTTTTCTTCCTAACATATAACTAGATTTACCATACTCTTTTAATCTAGCTATGCTGTGTACCCTTTGCAATCCAAATAATATACATCCTTTTTTTATAAATTCTTTAAATGCAAATTCTGCTCCACCGCTTCCAGGAACAATTCCTATTTTCTGTTTTGTTTTCACATATGGTAACATTTTAAATGCAATGCTACTTAATAATTGTGCAGGCATAGCTACCCATATATATTCTGCATCCTCAATTGCTTCTTTAATAGAATTTGTCACTTTATACAAAATACCACCCAATATATAATTTTCTTTTATATCATATACCTCTAATTTTCTATGCCATTTTTGTGGTTTTGATGTGTACATAGTAACCTGATGACCTTTATGTGCCATTTCTGCTGCCATCAATGTTCCAATATTACCGCCACCAATAACTGTAATTCTCATTTTATATTTCCTTTCTTAATCATTGATTCAACCATATTTATACATTAATGCTACTTATTTTAAATATTATAACAATATAGTATTTAATATACTATATTATATACCAGTTAATAATTAAAAAATAGTATTAGTAACAAAAACAAACCTTTTGCGCGTATAAAAGCTATATCCTAAAATACATATTGGAAATTTTATGATTAAAACTTCCAATATGTGTACCATCAATTGCAATACACCAATATTAATTATTAAAATATCTATCTTTAATGATTTTTCCTTAAAAGTTATATTGTTGCATAATTACATATTAATTCTATTTGCTTTGCGTTTAATTTCTTCCAGACTATCTACTTAATACTTTTGGCAATATTATTTATAGTTTCATCAATAATAAAATCTCTTGTTATTCTATTCATACTAGATATGACTGCAATATTATTCATAATATAATTACATTGTATTATAGAGAAAATTAACTTTGAAATTTATCATTTCTCATAGTTTCAATTATAGCTTTTCTGCTTTATTTTTTTTAACCATTCCACAGGCAAACAATTAGTTGTAAATCTCGGTTTTATTTTTATACGCATTTTAGTCAAAATCAACCCTTTTATGCTAATATACCTAATATACTTTTGAAATAATTTTACTTTACCTGTATCTTTACTTAGTTTTGCTATCTTACTAAAGTCATATTTGAATTTTTTGTCTAAAATATCTATATTTTCTATGATAGAATCTGTCATTTCCCAATCTGCTTGTAACAATTTCTGCCATTTCTCTTTTCCAGAAGTAGATACCCCTGTTCCAACTTCATACATTATTGTAGTGCATGGATAAAAACTTACTTTTTCATTGCAGTACACCATAATGCGTAAATAATTATCTTCGGCATATTTAACTTTACCTTTTATTAACTCAATATATTTACACAAAGCATCCTTTTTAACTAAAATAGCAGCACCTAAAAAAATATCATTATTAAGCAAATAATTATATTTTAGCCTTTTCCCTTCTAAATTAGTTAATTGAGGATGTGCTTTTTGAACTAAAGTATGTTCCTCTTTATTCTCATCTACTCCATAACATATATAATCCGAACCACTCATTACATAGTTTCCTGATTTCATAAATACTAACCAATCGTATAAAGATTTTTCACTGCAAATATAATCACCAGGAGAAAGTACTTTTATATATTCACCATCACATACTTTCAATCCAGTACATATATTTAATACAGTTCCATTATTTTTTTTGTTCTTAACAAATTTATAATCAGTAAAATTTTCTTTCTTAAAAATTTCTTCTATCTTCATAAAATAATCATCTTCAGATCCATCATCCGTAATTACTATTTGAATTTTAATTTTTTCTTGAAGTAGAAAAGATTTAACTGTCATTAATAGTTTGTCCAAATCAGGATTATATGTACAAATCAAGGCTGATACATCATATTTTTTCATTTATCCTTCCTCTCACTTTTATATATTTTATCAATTTATATCAATAAACATTCATATTATCTATTCCGCATTTTTATGTATTATGTCTAATTGCGATATCACTGTAATTAGAGTATACATTTCTTTACAATATTTATCCAACCATTTTTTGTTATATTGTTATAATCTACCCTTAACAACTCATTGCATATATATTTTGAAAAACAGTAACGAATTACTTTTGCTGGAACACCTGCAACAATACATAATGAGGAACATTTTTAGTAACTACAGAACCAGCTGCAATAATAGCTTCCTAATCAATCTCTACTCAAGATAATATTATAGCTCTATAGCCTATCCAAACGTCATCATATACTAAAATATCTCCCTTGGATTGTCCTTCAAATTCCTCAGAATACAATATCTTCACCTAAAACGGAAATGTAATTTGTTGCATGATCTACACATAATAAAAAACATACTTCAGGTGTAATGAAACAATAACTTATAATTGTAAGTATTTGGGTTTTATTTAATGTCAATACATATAATAGACCATATGTTTCTTTTCCAACATTAACACATTCCATATTGAATTGATACGTTGGAAATGTACCATTATGATTATTAATACTTATCCACTTTTTTTAAAGCTATAATACTTCCATTTAGACTTTAACAATAGTAAAACATCATTTATCAAGCTATTTTCTCCTTCCACAAATTCATATTAATCTATGATTAATTATTATTTTATATATATTTTTTATAGATTCAGTAAAATATACAATTTTCTACATAATTTTGCTTTAATAATATTCAATACTCTAGAATTTAGATTATCAATATCTTTTAGGCACCCACTCAAGCTGTTTTATATCTTTTAATTCAGTATAAAAATCATTAATATGTTCCTTTATCATCTCATCTGTCAATTTACTGTAATCAATTTTCAACAATTCTTTTATCATTTCTGGAGAGAAACGATACTTAATAACCTTTGCTGGCACTCCACCTACAATTGCATAAGGAGGAACATCCTTAGTGACAACAGAGCCTGCAGCAATTACAGCACCTTGCCCAATATTAACATTAGATAGAATAATAGCCCTTTGCCCTATCCAAACATCATCTCTTACTATAATATCTCCTTTTGAAATAGCATCAATTCCATTACAAGTAATTTTACTTTTAAATGGATATGTAGATAATTGGTTAACAGGATGATCAGATCCTAAAAGAAATCTTACTTCTCCAGCCAATGAGCAAAAATTACCTATATATAATTCATTACTTGTATTAGGAGACGAAACATAAATTTCACCATATGTGCATCTTCCTACATGAATTTTATTCATATCCCCAAATATTTCGTTATACACAGTGAAGTTATGCTTATTAAGTCTACGCCACTTTATTTTCTTAATTAATCTTCTTGAATAGTTTAATAGCATAAAGCCCTCCTATAACCTTAAAAGAATTAAAATTTTATACAAAATAGTTTTTATACAAAAATCAATATTATTTATCAAATTACATAGAATTAAACGCATTCCAGAAAAAGAAGAATAATTATTAACGTAAATCATTTTGGATTCATGAAAACACTTTCTATCAAATAATCTTTTTTTTGTAATCAACCAAATTTTTATCTTTTGATTGATGATTATGATACACAAAACGATTTAAAAGGATTGCTTCTTTCTTATCTATAGAACTAAGTTTTCTAGAAAGTATATTTTCTTCATAATACAAAAAATTTCTATTATCAAATAGCTCAACTTGTTCTAAATCTTCTAACTTTGCCATAAAAAAGCATCCAGAAACTACATCAACAGTAGTAGCAAGTGTTTCTTCTGAAACATTGATACAAGAATACCTTTCATTCATATCTTCTATAAATAGCTTTCCAATAAATGTCCCTGCCCAATATAAATTTTTATTTGATGGATACTTCCAACCGTAATCTAAAAATCCACGCCAAGTATCGTTAAAGATAGTTTGGCATGAAACAATAGAATAATCATCATTACTTTCTAAAAAGTCATATAATGCAACAATAGTCTCTTTCTTGTCAATAACTATATCTGGTTTCATTACAATTACATATTTAATGTCTGTAAAATTTTTTCTAATATATTTAAATGCATAATTATTACCTTTTGCATATCCTAAATTAGAGCCAGTTTCTATTAATTTCACTTTTTTTCAAATTTATATTCATTTTCTAACTCGTTAAAAGAGCTATCCGTAGAGCCATTATCAATAATTAAAATATTCAATTCATTAGAAAATTTTAATAAAGAATCTACACATTCTTTAGTCAATATATAAGTGTTATAATTCAAAATCAAAGCTACAATATTATTCATGGTTACTGTCATATATTATTGAGTTCCTTTACTTATATTTTCTTGCAAACTAATTCGATATTTGCACATTAAAAAAGCCCATATAGCAAAATTGATATAAAAAGTATAAAAAATCACAGTAAAATAGAGTACCAGATAAATTAATGAAAATTCAAGTAACTTATAGTCTCCTTTTTTTACTCCCAAATATATACCTCTTATAACTGGAACAACATAAGGAATGACAAATAATAGACCTCCATAAGCCAATACGGAAAAAATAGTATTGCTGAACCCTTGATTCCAAGAACGATTTACAGACATAAAAGTTCTTAACAAATCAAGATTCTCATATCCATTCCCATAAATTGGGCTTTTGATCCAACATTTGATTCCAGCTATATAATCATCAAATCTAGCAGTATATGATGCTGTATCCTGTTTAAATGAGAGCAAACTCAATGTTCCAATAAGTTATACTATTTCCTTTATTCCAGTGAAAAGCTGTATACATAGTTTCAAGAATTATTAAGATAAAACAAATTTCATAGATATGATAATTATTATCAATTGAATTTTGCCATACACTTTGACAATTCAATACTAAAAATAAAGCTGTTGCAGCATTTAAAAATTCACCTACAATATTCGTTTTTGTTTTAACGCTTACTCCATATCGCATATTATTTAACCATCCTCACTTAGCTTTTAGGAATTCATATACATTTCAAGCACAACTTTTGATGTTTCTTTAATATCGAATCCCTTATTTCTAATGCTTTCTGTATTATTAAATCTTGTTTTGTTTCTGTATCTATTAATATCTTTTATCCATTCAGCAGTATTATCTAAGCTTATAAAACATACATTGTCACTAGCCTTCATCATTTCAGGTATTCCTTTAGATGCAATTACAGGCAAACCTGCTGCTTGGGCTTCAATTCCCACAATACCTAAACCTTCATAAAGCGAAGGAAACAAAAAAATATCAAACATGTTCATATATTCACTAACATTATTTCTAGCACCTGCAAATATTATTTTTTCATCTATTCTAAGTTCTTTTGCTCTATTCTTAACGGATTTAATTTCAACTCCATCTCCAACAAGAACTAGTTTTGCATCCCCTATTCGATTTACATATTCTTTAAAAATGTCAATAAGAAATATCTGATTTTTTTCATGTGTAAATCGTCCAACATGTCCTAATACCAATTCATCGTCTTTTATTCCATATGAATTTCTCATCTGTTGTCTTATTATTGAATCAAACTTATACTTTTCTAAATCCACACCATTATTCAGTATCTTTACCTTTGACAAAACACTCTTAGGGAATTTCCATTTTGCTGCTTCCATAGAACAAGCACAAAAATCTGTAGCATACATCTTAAACATTCCAGAAGCATATATTTTCATTAAAAAGTGTTTTAGATTTTCTTTTACACCAGAGCTATGTGAATGAACAATTACTTTATTTATTCCGTTTTTTGAAGCAGTCCTTGCATAATAAGCCAAAACAGAAATACTACCTGAATGAATATGAACAACATCATATTTATTTTTATTTAAATATTCCTCAAAATAAGGTATTATTTCACGTCTAGTTCCACCTACTTTAAAAGGTAAATCTATATGAACAACCTTACCACCAATACTGTTTACGTATTCAATATAATCTTGATTATCGCAAAAATATGGCGTAAATAAATCAACACTAAGATTTGATAAATCCATATTTTGTAATGCAGATATTACATATGATTCCTGTCCACCTCTTGAAATAGGTTCTCCAAAAACCTCTAACACTTTTTTCAAAACTACTCTCCTTTAGGAAATTCAATTTTAGGATTGAAATTCTTTCCTTCTTTTGTTGCATTTTTTATTAAAGCAATTTTTTCTTTGACATCTTTCCCATCTATAAAAATTCTAATTCTATGTAACATATTACGTATTGAAAGATAAATACTTCCTTCTATTCCATCCTGTCTATACATAACAACATCATTTCTGTACATGTATTTAAAGCGTTCCATTCTATCAGCATCTGCTGTAATGATATTTGCTCCAACATTGCTGTTACACCAGTGATGAACTACACTTTGTGGAACAAAATAGCATTTTTCTGTCTTTGATATTCTTCTAGTATATTCCCAGTCATCTGCCCAGATGAAGAATTCTTTATATGGAAGTCCTATTTTTTTTACAGTATCGCATTTTATAAATAGTGATACAAATGAAGCGTACTGCACAGTTTGTTCTCTATTAAAATCTTTTAACTGTTTCCATTTTGTAATCTTCTGCACATTCATTGTACATATAACTTCATCTTTCCATAGTACCTTGCTTGTAAGAAAGCCATATTCTCCATTAAGCTGTTTATCCTTATTCAAAAATGCTTCCAAAGCTGTTTCTGTCGGCATAGTATCATCATCAAGAATCCATAGGTACTCGTAATCTAATTCCACTGCTTTTTTTATTCCAAAGCTAAATCCACCAGCTCCACCAAGGTTACTTCCAGTATTAAAATAACGTACTCCAGGCTTATCTTTAGCAAATAATTCCTTTGTTCCATCTGTACTTGCATTATCTATAACAAGTACATCTAACGAAACTGATTGTTTTTGTAGTTTTTCTATGCATTTTGCAAGTAGTTCTTTTCTGTTGTATGTAACAACTATAGCTGCAACCTTATTCATAATCATCCCCATTAGAAACTGCCTTCATATTTTTTACCAAAGAATTTAGCTTTCAGAAATGCAGTTCCTTTCTTCCACCAATTTATTTTTTCCATATGAATACATGGAATTTCTTTTACTTCATCAGTCTTAATGATACCAGACTTTATTTTTTCATCTAACCATACATTAAAAATGATCTCACTGACTCGTCCATAAAATCTTCCTTGGAAAGCACTTAACCCTTGCATATTCATTCGCTTTTCAAGTTCAAATAATATGTCAAATAACCAAGAACAATAATCATCCAAAAGAGAATATTCCATGATCATCATATTAAACATGTACCCATAGTTATGTTTAATTACCTCATCATAGCTATTCAAATACGCTGGGTACTTTTCTAAAATTATTTTTCTTGTTTCATCTAAGTGTACTGAATAATGTGTATGTGCATAATGGCTATAAAGAGACTCAATGTAATATTTTCTTTTGCTGGGAACAAACACCTTTATCCTTCCTAAGTATGGTTTTAAATCTTCATAGCTAAGTACATTTTCAAATCCTTTTTTATTCTTCATTGAAAAATGCCTTCTATAGTGAGCTAGACCTATATAATCAGTATTCAAATTCCTCCAAGCCCAGTAAAGTCCTGTCAATTCACAAAAAGATGAATTTAAACTTGAAATATTATCTCCTGTATTATCCTTAACATAACCAAGATCTAATACATTTCCATTATCATTTTTCTTTCCTTCTGCACCAACTTGCAAAGGTATATACATTATATCAGTAGGCATCTTGTATTTTTTATGCGCTGCAATAATAATTTTTACAGAATATTCTTTCATTAGTTCAATTCCTTTTTACACATTTCTAGTACTGAAGCTACTGTAGCGTCCATGTCATAATACTTATATTCGCCAAGACGTCCTCCAAAGATCATATTCGTCTCTTGATCAGCTAATTCTTTGTATTTAGCATAAAGCTGTCCATTCTTCTCATCATTAACTGGATAGTATGGTTCATCTCCTGGTTCCCATTCAGAAGAGTATTCTTTAGAAATAATTGTCTTAGATAAATCATTACCATTTTCATCTTTACCAAATTCAAACCATTTATGTTCAATAATACGAGTCCACGGAGTTTCTCTATCTGTGTAATTAACTGCAGCATTTCCTTGAAAGTTTGGTTTATCCAAAACTTCACTTTCAAATCGAACACTTCTATATTCAAGAGTACCTAACTTATATTCATAAAAAGCATCAATTGGCCCTGTATAAATAACCTTTTTGGCTTGATTATTCCAATATTCTTTTCTATCTAAATAATCTTCACTAAGCTTAACATCGATGTCTTCAAGAATGTTTTTAATCATCTTTGTATATCCACCTATTGGAATACCCTGATATAAAGCATTGAAATAATTATTATCAAAGGTTAAACGAACTGGTAATCGTTTGATAATAAATGCAGGAAGATCTTTACAGTCTCTTCCCCACTGTTTTTCTGTATATCCTTTAATTAACTTTTCATAGATATCTCTTCCAACTAAAGAAATAGCTTGTTCCTCAAGGTTTTTAGGTTCACCTACAATTTCCTTTTTCTGTTCTTCAATCTTAGCTTCTGCTTCTTCTGGTGTCACAACGCCCCACATTTTGTTAAATGTGTACATATTAAAAGGCATAGAATATAATTCGCCTTTATAATTAGCAACCGGACTATTTGTAAATCTATTAAACGTGCAGAAACGATTTAAATAGTCCCATACTTCTTTGTTATTTGTATGAAAAATATGTGCTCCATATTTATGAAAATTAATGCCTTCAACTTTTTCTGTATAGATATTGCCACCAACATGGTCTCTTTTATCTATAACGAGCACTTTATATCCCTTGTCAGTTGCTTCTCTTGCAAAAATAGATCCATATAATCCTGATCCAACTACTAAATAATCGTACATCCTTATCTTCCCTTCCTGTGATACCTTTTTTACGAAATACACTTATTCGCTTTTTCACAGTAATTTATTAGTGCTTGTTAGCACTATAGAAGTAATCACTCTTAATTACCTCTATGCTATTATGCTATGAACAAACATATACCCATAAGCATAGTAAATAACCTGTTTAAAGTTTTGGCTTCTCACAGGCTTGACTCTGAATTTTCTTTGTTTTATATCCTATAAGTTATTTTATTGAATTAACATAGATCTGATGCGTATGTTTCTTCTCTAAAATAATATAGACCATTATTCTGCTTAAACCACTTGAATCTTAGTGAAGGGTTCTTTTATCCAATATGAATAGGCTTTCCAAGAAGATAGTCATTCCACTAAATTACAATAATTAAACGGTATTTTCTAGTTTAATCACACAATATCTTACATTATATAAAAGTAATAGCTACCTTTTTTTCAACCACTTAGAAATAAAAAAACAAGGTCCTCTATATGAATATGCACAACATCATATTTTCCAAACCCTACCCTAAGAAAAACAATACGGAATGAGATCATAATAACTAAACCTTTACCAACATTCATCCAAGATAGTCCAACATGAATATTTTTCATAAAATACATTACATAAGTATATTATAATGATTATTCATTATTTGTCAACAAAAGATCCATTGCCAGACCTGAAAGGTAAATTTTTTTATCTGACCATTTTTTTCTGTAAATTTAACTTTTTTATTTTAATTCACATTTTTGCTATGTTTTTATGAAATTATCCACAATTATATGGTTTAGATTACCAATTTTTATTTTTGTGGATTATTTAGTTAAATTTACTCTTGCCAGACATCACTTCCTTTGGTATAGTTAAGTTAGTTGTATGCTGCGGTATGCATATCAATTGTTGATATATCTTTTGCTGTTAGTTGCCTGCTAATGCTAGCTAACAAGTCAGAAGATATATTTTTTTGTTTCTTTTTTATTTCATTTTTATTTAAGAAAAAATATTCATAAAGCTGCTTTATAAAATCCGCTATCTGTTCCATCAAATAATGACATTTTTGAGCATTAGCATTGTGGCTATAAGCATGTTCTATATTTCCTTGCCATCTCTTTTGTCTGTTAAATCCTTGATTTTCAATTTTCCATCGTTTCCTTCCGGCTCCGGCTAGTTTAACTGCATTTTTTTCTGTAATTTCAATGCTTGTTATCCATTGAAATATTGTTGTAATTTCTTTTCCATTTTTCACTTTTGTTTCTGTATATTTTAGTACATTTACAGTTCCATCTTTATAAATAATCTCATTTGCGAACTCAGCATTTTCTGCTTTCATTCTTTCTGGAATAGCATTATATTCTTGTGCTATACTTGATGCTGAACCTTCTTTATAACGAATTATATAGTCCCAATTATATTCTTTACATTTGTTAATCACTTTTTCAGACACATAAAGTCCATCTGCAAGTATACAAATAGGGAGTCTAGGATATGCCTTTTTTAACTTTTGTGAAAGACGTAAAAATGCTTTGCTTTCGCAATCTTGTTTTATTACTTCGTCACTAAGTTTTTTTCTTGAATACTCAGCATCATTTTCAATGGGCTCCGTTGCTATACTTGCTATAAGACTATTTCCAAAATATATTTTTGCTTCTAAAACACTTCGGTGATACCTGATATATTCTTCACTTGTTCCACGATTATAGCACCTTTCAAGATAATTATCATTTTTCTTTTGAAGACCTTCATCGAGCTCTGTTCCATCAACTATAACAAGCCATTTTTTAAATACTTTTGCATCATTAAATGTCTTTCTTCGAATCATTCGGTACACTATATCATGCTGAATATTTTCAAGTTCTTTAGGATTTAATCGTTCTAAATATTCATTTAGCGTTACATAATGAGGCAGATACTCCTTTTCTTTATCTCCAAGGATATTATAAATATTTGAAACTACTTCATCTTTATTAAAATAATTAGTCATACTCTGCATAGATGGAACTGAACATATTGATTTAAAATATAATGTTCCTAACATAACACGATTTGAATAATCAATATAGCTTGAATTACGTGGATCGGCTACCTCATTAAATTTATTAAATAGTCTTGGATAAAACTTTTTTTGAATACTAAGACATTCTTTTATTGGATTTTTTTCTAACTTATTTTTAATTCTTTGTTCTTTCCTTCCCATAAGCCCTCCTGTGAGACAAAGTTTTTCTTTTATTTTACTTCATCACACGGGAAATGCGTAGATTTCTATACAATTTAATGAGAATTTTTTTTACCTTTCAGTTCTGTAGGGGCTTAAGCCGTGATGATAGAATTAAAGCTCATTTTACTACTTGCTATTTATCATTGGTTTTATTTAGATATTTAGAAAAAAATTAGATTATAAATATACTTGTTCAGAAATTATCTCAACTTTGAGAAATATGAATTTTTATAAAACAAATTCAGAAGGATATATTCCTACTTATATTAGAACAGATTTAACTGATACATTGCATGAAACTTTCGGCTTTCGCACCGATTATCAAATTATTAGCAAAAAAAATATGAAAAAAATTTTAAAAGATACTAAAAAATAAAAAAAGTACACATATTTTTTTAATATCAAAAATCCTGTAGTCCATATTCTATAAGGGCTTACAGGATTTTTGCCTCTCCCAACTGTCAAAGATGGGATTATACTATTAACTATAGCATAAATACGGATATATGCGGAAGAACCAAATAATTACACTTATATTTTTAAAAAATAACTTCTAATATTTCTTTTTAATTTTATTGAAAATCATCCTATTAGCTATATTAAATATCTTAATAATTGTTTTTCTATTCAACATGAAGAACAATACAATAATAATAAATTGTATTAAATAGCTATTATCTAATATTAGAAGAGAAACCCATTGAAATATCAATAATAACCCACAAACAATATTATCTTTCAATGGTAAATCAACATTTATTATTTTTTTTGCGCCAAGTGCCATTATCAACCAAATCAAGAAATACCCTATAACTGTCGCTATAACTGCACCAAATAATTTAAATTTAGGAATAAAAAGAATATTTAATACACAATTAACTATAGCTCCAATTATTGTTGCTTTAGCAATAAGTTTAGTTTCTTTTTCTGCTGCATATATAGTAGTTAAATAGCCAGCTATTGAAAAAAATACAATTGAAATTAATAGTGCCGGTGAATATTTCCAAGCAATATAAAAATCTTCCTTGAAAAGAATTTTAGCAAGTACTTTATCAAAAAAAATTAAAATTGAACAAATACTTTGCATAATAAATGAATAAATACTATAAAGTGATTTTAAATACTCATCTTTATCATCAGAATGAATTTCCTTAAACACACTCAATTGCATAGCTTGATATACAATGCTGTGACATGCACTTAAAATCGTTGGAATTTTGTTTGCAATAGCATATATACCATTTATACTAACACTAGCAAATGCAGATATAAATAATCTGTCAGATGAACTATTAACCCACCAAGCCAATCCTGTAAAGATTAAAGGTACACTATATGAAATCATTTTTATTTTATCTGCTTTATTTAGATTATTAGTATTCTTTAAAATGGTAAAGAAATTAATCTTAAAAACTATGTATATATTTGCAACAAAAGTTCCCAAAACACTAGATATTAGAATACCATATAGTCCCATATTAAAATAAAGAATCAATATAACATTGGACAGCAATGAAACTAGTGAATTTAAAATACCAGCTATAACAACAGAATTTACTTTGTCTTGTCCTCTTAAATAAGCAAGAAGATTATTATATAATGCAAACGTAAAATAACTCAAAAAAATATACACTAAATAAGAAATAAAACGCAAATTATTGTATGAAAGAGCACTAATTCCCAACAAAATTAGACCTAAACCAAATGAACTAACTAATAAAATTTCTGTACCAAATTTTAAAGGCTGATTTTTGCTTTCTTCATTTTTCCCTTCAATTGTATATAAAATTATAGCATCTGAAATGTCAACCATTAAAATTGGAAGAAGTAAAGATGTTATTGTTGCTAATAAATCACTAATACCATATATTTCAGGTGTAAGACAAGAAGTATAAAGAGGAACAAGAAAAAAACTTAACAATTTAGGTCCAAAAGAGGCAATTGCAAATAGTATAATATCCTTCAATAATCTTTTTGATCTTTTATTACTCATATGACAACTCCCAATCAATCTGGTTTGTAAAATTCATTTATTTCTATTGCACTTTTTTCTACATTTCTCATATACATGTTATAGTCTTTAGCCATATGACCAATATCCCAAGCCATATATCCTTCTTTAGTTAATTGATACACTAATGCTTTAGATGTTGGACCTAGTATAAAACATAAGACCTTATTTTGGGGGAATTTTCTTGCTCTATTTAAAATATTATCATATTCAGAAAATGCATTAATAGATGGACATTCTATGACTTTTTTTCTTTTACATTCTTCAAAGACATCATATTTAAGTTCTTTAAAAACTCCCTTTCCTGTAAAAATGACAAGTTCTTTATCTTTAAACAATAATTTTATTCTTTGGTAGTAGTAATCAAAATTATACTTATCATAAAACATATAAAGCTGATTAAATGCTGCTGCTATATACTTTCTTTTCATTGAACAATGATTTAAAAGAAATTCTCTATAAGGTCTTACATCCATTAAATAAAATTTTCTATTGTAAGAATTCAACATTTTAGTAGAATGAAAATAATTGTAATTAATCCCCACATATAAATCAGTAATTTCATCTTCTAATATTTCTAACATAATTCTTGCTAAACGTTCATCAAATTTTTGAAATGGAATTGACTTTCCATTCATTATATCAATTTCACCATCACCAAATCTACAAAAACTCTTAGGATTTTTTAAGATATTATTTAAAGTTTCTTCATAATCAAGTATTTTTAATCTTTTAGATTCCGCTAAAAAGTTTTCACTCATTTCATAATTACAATAATCTTCTACATTTAGAAGTGTGTTATAACGAGACTCCTTAATTTCTTTTCTGATATTATGATTCATTAGAAATTTTATATTACGTAAAAAATTATATACTTTTTTCATTTTTATTTAAAAACAACTCCTTAAATGTTTGATAGTCCCTAATATAATCATCCACATCATAGAAATCAGATGCAGCTACACAAAGCACTGAATCTTTCTGTAACCATAACATTTCTCTCCAAGTTGGCCTATCTATAACAACACCTATGGATGGATCAGACAATTCAATCTCTTCTCTGCCGAGCTCATTTTCAAGAACAAGTTGAATCCTTCCATAAGGGCAGAATAACAATTGTTTCAATTTTTTGTGTGCATGAAACCCTCGTCTTGTTCCTTCTGGTACTTTTGAAATATAATACATCCTCTTAAATTCAAAAGTAACATCATGAGTTGCCTCAAAAAATGAAAGTTCTCCAGCTCCTACTGTAGGAATAGTTTTTAAATGAAGTATCTTACACCCAGCAACTTCTTTACGATTATCAAAGACATCCCCTTTAAGAACAGAATACCATTTTAAGTTTTCCATTCCTTCATAGCGTGCAAGAACAGTTAAAGGAATATCCACAGCTTCATGAAAATTATGTTTATCATAAAACCTTACAGCTCTATCATTTTCTCTGGAAACACACCAATAAACACTTTCAAGACCATATTCTTTAAATGCTAATTTAATTATTTCTTTCATTCCATACCATGAATACCCCCTACCCATAGCGCATTTTCTTACAGTAATTGCAAACTCTGCACTACTATTTTTTTTATCAACACTTTTCAAACTAACAGTTCCCATATATTCGTCTTCATTAGTTACAATAGCAAGATGAATATCATGTTCCTTATTTTTAGATTTTTTTATGAAAGACTCACAATCTTCTATAGTCTTTTCTTTAAATTTTCCACGTAATTTTTCAACTACACTCTTATCATGCATCCACTCAAGCATAAGTGGAGCATCCTTCAGCTTTAAATCTCTTAATCTCATTTTTAATTTACTCCAAAAATTTTCTTTTAAAATATTTTCTTAATTTTTTTCTACATACTCATGCAAAACAACTGTTATTAAAATGCATATAAACTTATCCCAGTAAAATAACAGCAAAGTTATTGCTAATGTTATATCTTTTGATTGTTATCTTGCAAATTTTATATAAATATTTTTTTATACATTCACAATTATCTAGCTCATTTTTCATTAAAACTATATTACACCAATAGAAAATTCAAACAATCTGAAAATTGAATTTGAATAAATAGAACTTAAATCAAAATATTTTATCTGTACATTTTATTCTTTATTTTCTATCTCATTCCTTATCTAAACTCATTTAACTTATTTATCACATATTGTATTTCTTCATCAGTCATACCATAGTACATGGGGATGCTTAATTCTGTAGCACTAATTTCTTCTGCAATCGGAAATTGTCCTTTTTTAAAGCCAAGGTCTTTATAACATTCCTGCAAATGCATAGGAATGGGATAATGCTTATTTGTCCCAATACCAGCATCATTTAAGAACTTTTCTAATTCATTTCTTCTTTTACATCTGATTGCAAAAATATGCCAAACAGGAACTGCATATTCAGGAACATAAGGAAGAATAACTTTTGAATTTTTGATTCCGTCAAGATACTTTTGAGCAATTTTTCTTCTTTTTGAATTAACATTATCCAAACAAGGAAGCTTAACAGTCAAAAAAGCAGCTTGCAATTCATCAAGTCTCGAATTATTACCTTGCATTATATGATGATATTTATAATCAGATCCATAATTTCCTAATATTCTTACTTTTTGGGCTAATTCTTTATTTTGGGTAACCATTGCACCAGCATCACCAAGTGCACCTAAATTTTTACCTGGATAAAAGGAGAAAGCTGCTGCATCTCCAAATGAACCAATTACTTTTCCCTTATACTTAGCCCCATGTGCTTGAGCACAGTCTTCAATTACAAATAAACTATACTTCTTTGCAATTTCTATAATTGAATCCATATCGCATGCTTGTCCATAAAGATGAACTGGCATTATTACTTTTGTTTTTTTAGTAATAGCTTCTTCAATTTTACTTGAATCAATATTAAATGTCCTTATATCTGGCTCAACAAATACTGGTGTAGCCCCAACATAAGTCACTGCTAATGCAGTAGCAATATATGTATTAGACGGAACAATTACCTCATCTCCATGTCCAATACCCAATGCTTTTAATGAAAGCATTAACGCATCTAATCCATTTCCAGTCCCCACACAATACTTGCTATCACAATAATCAGCAAATGCTTTTTCAAATGCCTTATCTTCTTCACCTTCGATATACCAAGAACGTGTGTATACACGTTCAAAAGCATTGCGAAGCTCCTTATCTAATTCTTTTTCCAATGGTTTGAATGATACAAATGGTATTTTCATCATAATACACTCCTATTCAATTTCATTAATCAATAAATATTCAAATATCTTATCTTTTGGTTCTTTTAAAATTTTTATTTTTAGATTTAATAATGACAAGCGAATATATTTAATTGCCAAGAACACTATATAAAGTCTTTTGTTATAATTTTTATATACTTCAAATCTTCTTAAAATATAATCTTTAGCAATCTTCGTATTAAATACACTTATATTATTTAATAAATATTTTTTTGACAAAGAAATATAGTCAGTTATTAACACTGATGATAATTGTTTATTATTAGATATCCCTCTTTCACCATACTTAATGGCAATAATATTTAGAAACGATACTATGATTCATATGCATAATTTCCACATGATTAGCAAGTTTAACATAATCCTCTTTCTTAGTATAATTGAGAAAGAATCATTATATTTTCACAAGATGAATACTTTAATAAACAGCGTAAATATCTATCTACACCACCGATACACTCAGCCACATGTAACACTCTCATTTCCAGTTTTCTCCTATTCCTTTTATGTTTTAATCTATCTTCTATAATGCATTTCTAACTATACTATTATTTTTTATTGTCATCACTACAACTCTCCATAATACCAATTGAACATTATTTACCTCACGTTTTATTTTGAAATATATGACTTTATGTAAAATTAATTTGCAAGTCTCATTTCTTTCTTATTTGTAAATATTTCGCAAAATATAATACGTATCTTAAACAAGCAAAACTGACAAATTTGGACACAATATATAATGGTAAGCAAATTTCTTATTGAACAATAAACTCCTATCCTTAAAACAACAAAACTTAAAAACCAATTAGAACTAAAACTTTAGGTGTAATATCTTCGCCCATATTCATAATATACCTATAAGTCAAAAAAACAAGTATATAGACTCTTGCCTTAAGAAAACACCAAACCCTTTTTACAAGACATATTACATAAGTATATTATAATGCTTCTCAATTGCTTGTCAAGAAAAGCTAACCATAAAAATCACAAATATTAAATTTATTTACAAAATATAACAATTAAACAATCTAAAAATTACATTTTAAAATTAAACTTTAACTCCATTTTCTCTTCTAATTTTTATATTTATAAATCAAAGATTATGCACTTTCCCCCCTAATTTAAATAATAAAATCCTCTTTAACATAATTAATTAAAATTTCAATCAATACAATTATACAACATATTATTACATTTTTAAATAATATTAACTTAAAAAAATATTTACATTTAGTTTTTAAAATTTTAACAAAAAAATATTTTTAAAAGTGATGTTTTTTTCTAGCAAATACGTATATACATTATGAAAGCAAAAAATAAATAATTATTAAAATTGCCCAAAATATCATCTTCTTTGTAAAGGATTATTTTTGATAAAACATTAATAATGCTTTATTTTTATGTACTTTTTAAAATACATCTAATAAAAATACATTTATTAACAATATGTCTTTATCTAATTTTCAAAATATTAATATTTACTTATCATTATTGTATTTTTTTAACATATAATTTATTGTAAAGGTTTTAAAAAATCTTTAGTGAACATAAGTTACAAAAAATCATATTAAAGTAACTTAAAAAAATTAGGAGGGATCACAATATGGATTTTGAAAGTATTGAAACATTAGCATGTCAAGCTAAAGTTGGAGACAAAAAAGCCAAAGAGGAACTTATAAAAGCTTTTAGACCTTTTATAATTAACTTTTCTAAAAAGGCATTTATTCCTGGATATGAAATATCCGATGTTGAAAATGAATGTTACAGAATACTCCTAAAGTCATTAGCTAAGTATGATACAAAAACTCACAAGTTTGTAGCATATGGTACAAATTCTATAAAAAACGGCATATATGATATCTTAAGGCGAAAGAAAAAGTCTGAAAAAAGTGGTAGTGCCTTTACTATAGTTTCCTTTGATAGTTTCTTTGAAAATAGTGATATTGATATTTCTTACATTGATCCTGTTATTAATTGTGATAGCAAGTTTGAACTTACTAAAGCATTAGATTCACTAAATAGTAATGAAAAAGAGCTTATAGATTTTGTTTATTATAGAGATAAAACCTTAAAAGAATATAGCAAAACTCATGGTTTAAATTACAATTCATGTGTTAAAAAGAGAAAAAGAATTTTATCTAAATTATCTAATAAACTTTTAAATTAAAAAAAATTATTTTTTTAGGCGTGTTTTTTTCTCCCAATTACGTATATATTTTATGTAAGATAAATTAGGAGGTGCTTCAAAATGGCAAAGAAAAATTTAGAAAGCTGTTTATTAACTATTAATTATGAGGATGGTGTTAATTCATCTGGTGAACCAAAATACAAAAAGAAAAATTACTCAAATGTAAAACCTACTGCAACTACTGATGCTGTATATGAAGTTGCTACTTCAATAGTTTCACTTATGGACACAACTATAAAATCAATTTCTATTTCTGAATCTAGTACCCTTACAAATGAATAAGCTTTTGATAAATAAAAATATAGTAGATATTAATACTTTTATTAGTACCTGCAGAAAATTTACAAAAAAATCTTTATGTATAGGAGTGATTAATTATGGATTATTCATTAAATTTAACTTTTAAAACTTCTACAGGAGAAAAAACTTCAATTGCTATAGATAAGGTAAAAAAGGACATAACTAAAGAACAAATTTTAAATGTTATGGATACTATAATTACTCAAAACATTTTTCAAACTAGTAAAGGTGCATATCTTACTGAAAAAGTAAGTGCTGTAATGACAGAAAAGAAAAATACTTCTTATATATTTTAAAAGGTAGCAGCCTTATGGCTGCCACCTTTTTACATTTAAATATGTATTTTTTTTAAGAAGCATGTTTGTCTCCAAATAATACTAGTACAGTTTTTAAAATAAGCTTAATATCTATCCATATACTTTGCTCTTCTACATATTTTGCATCAAGCTTCATCCAATTTTCAAAATCAATATCATTTCTTCCTGATACTTGCCAATAGCATGTAAGGCCAGGTTTTACATCAAGTCTTTTAAGCATCCAATCATCAAATTTTTCTACTTCATTAGCTAAAGAAGGCCTTGGTCCCACAAGACTCATATCACCTTTTAAAACATTAATAAATTGTGGTATTTCATCTAAACTCGTTTTTCTTATTATCCTTCCTACCCTTGTAACTCTTGGATCGTTCTTCATTTTAAACATTGGTCCATCCATTTCATTTTTATTTGCAAGTTTTTCTTTAAGTTCTTCAGCATTTTGGACCATAGATCTAAATTTGTACATTTTAAATCTTTTCCCCTTATACCCTACTCTTTCCTGAGCAAAAAAAACAGGTCCCTCAGATTCTAATTTTATTGCTATTATAACAATTAACAAAATAGGGCTAAGTATTATAAGTCCGAATATTGATCCTAATATATCCATTGCTCTTTTAAAAAATTTATACGTAGTATTAATTGTAGCTTCATCCTGGGCGCTATACAAAAATTCATTAGCTCCCTCTTCATATCTTTCCATAATATCCCCCACTTTTTTGCTACAAAATACAAACATATTATATCACATTATATACAAGATATGTAAAATTATTTATTTTTTATAAAAAAATAAGGCTTGCTTATTTTCATAAGCAAAACCTCATTTTACTAATTTAAATTATCTTCTTGATTTTTTTCCTCTCTTGAAGAATGCTGTTAATGATGCAAATGCCATTAATATCATTGCTGCAAGTGAACCAGTTTGAGCTGCATCAGCTGTTGGAGCTGGAGTGACAGTTCCTGGAGTTTCAGTTCCTGGAGTGTCAGGATTCTTTTCATAGATAGCATGTACTTCGCCATCAGCCTTAATTCCTGTAGTTTGTCCTTCCCATCCTTTGAAAGTATATCCTTCTTTTTCTGCTGGTGTTGGAAGTTTTACATCTTTACCATATTCTACTGTTTGTGCT
>NZ_JBQHRN010000039.1:0-21227 GCF_052066735.1 Clostridium sp. HCP1S3_C6 | reverse complement strand
TTCTATGTGCTTTTAATTTTCCAGTATTATCCCATCTTTGCAAAGTTAATACTGATACATTTAAAAGTTCTGCAAATTCTTTTGGTTTATAATTTTTACTCAAATATAATCGCCCCTAAATATATTATATTACATTTGATTATATTTGAATATATTTTTAATAACTATTAATATTCTCCTTTTTGTTTTTATTATACATATTTTATTTATTCCTGTGAACATTTATTATCAAAAATCTTCTTTTTCAATGCAAATAGAAAATAGTGTGTATTTGTATTATAATAATATCAAAACATTTTTAAAATTATTTTTTATACGAAAGGTATTTTTGTTTATGGAAGTTTATTTAGATAATGCAAGTACTACTTTTCCTAAACCTATAGAAGTAGTAAATTCAATACATGATTATATGCTTAATATTGGAGGAAATGCTAATAGAGGCAATTACTCAAATTCTCTTGAAAGTAATAGGCAATTGCTGCTAGCTAGAGAACGTATATGTAATCTTTTTGGCTTTAATGATCCTAAAAATATTATCTTTACCAATAATATTACAACATCATTAAATATGCTAATTAAGGGATTGCTAAAATCAGGTGATCATGTAATTTCATCATATATGGAACACAATTCAATACTTAGACCATTACATGATTGTAAAGAAAATCTTAATGTAGACTTAACTTTAGTAAAAGCTTCAAATGAAGGTTTTATTAATGCATTAGATATAAAAAAATCAATAAAAAGTAATACAAAACTTATTATTCTTTCTCACGCTTCAAATGTTACAGGATCAATACAACCTCTTGAAGAAATTGGTGCTTTGTGTAAAGAAAAAAACATATATTTTATTATAGATTCTGCTCAATCAGCTGGAACTATACCTATAAATATAAATAAATTAAATGCTAATGCTATAGCTTTTACTGGGCATAAAAGCCTTTTAGGGCCACAAGGTACTGGTGGTTTTATTATTGATGATAAACTTAATAAAGAAACTAAATCTATATTAAGTGGGGGTACTGGAAGTCTTTCTCATTCAGTTACTCAGCCAGATTTTTTACCTGACAAGTTTGAATGCGGCACATTAAATATGCCAGGCATTATTGGATTATCATCTGCTATTGATTTTATTAATAAAACTGGCATATTAGGAATACAAGAAAAAATAAAATATCTTAGGAAAAAATTATATATTGGAATAAATAATATAGATGGTTTTAAAATATATGGAGATACTACATTAAATAATTCCACAACATGTTTATCTGTCAACTATAAAAATTATGATCCAGCTGAAGTTTCATTCTATTTAGAACAGCATGGAATAAAAACAAGAGCAGGGCTCCATTGTGCTCCATTAGCTCACAAATCCATCAATACTTTTCCTACTGGCACTGTCCGTTTTAGTTTAAGCTTATTTAATACAAAAGAGGATATTGATTATACTCTATCTATTCTTAATAATATTAATTCTGAACTTAAATAAAAAAAGGTTATTGTAAGTAATTTATTTGCTCACAATAACCTTTCTATTTATTCTAATTCTATTTATTCATAGCTTGATTTAAGACATCTATTTCTTCTTCAGATAAATCATATCTAGATATTCCCTTGTCAATTGGTTTTGCATATGTAGTACTTCCTTGTCTAGAATATATTCCAGTTAAGACTATACCGTCATTATTTCCATCTAATATAGCTATAGAAAAACTCAAATCACTTCCTACATCTTCAAATGCTTTATATCTTGCGATTGCTATTTTTTGTGTACATCCCTTTATTTTTTCTTCTAATTGTTCTATGTATTTTTTACTATCTTCACAACTTTTATTTGCCTCTTCAATTTCTTGAAGCTTAGAATTTATTAATCCTTCTATATTTTTACCATTAGCCCCTCTCATAAGCCTTCTATACTTATTTTCCAGGCTTCCCATTGATCTAAATAAAACTATTACAGCAATAAATAGCAACAATATAATTATAGCCATACCGCCAAAAATATATGGACTAAATTGATTTATTGTATTTGTTATGTTCTCCATCTTACTTTGTCATCCTCCCGCTTATGCATAAGTTAAAAATTATGTTATATATATTATTTACACATATAAAATAAAATGTTTCACGCAAAAAATGTTTCACGTGAAACATTTTATAATTTTATAATATCTAATATTCTTTGCAAATCTTCCTCAGAATAATATTCTATCTCAATTTTTCCTTTATTCTTCTTACTAGTAAGATTAACTTTTGTACCAAAATAATCTTGTAATTTTTCTCTGATATCTTTGTAATATGGATTTAATTCTTTATTTTTCTTATTTTCCTTCTTACCTATTGTCATTGATTTTATAAAATTTTCTAATTGCCTTACTGACATTTCTTCATCTATAACCTTTTGAGCCACTTCATATTGTAAATCTCCATCATTTAAAGATAATAAAGTTCTTCCGTGTCCTTCTGATAAAACACCTTCTATTAAATATTGTTGAACTCTACTATCTAAATTTACAAGCCTCATAACATTAGTAATAGCTGTTCTTGATTTTCCCATTCTCTTACTTAATTCTTCTTGTGTTAACTTGAAATCAGTAAGAAGCTTTTTATAAGCTATTGCTTCTTCAATAGGATTCAAATCCTGCCTTTGAATATTTTCTATTAATGAAACTTCTAAAATTTCCTTATCAGTAAGGTCCATAACAATAGCGGGCACTTCTTTAACCCCTATTAATTTAGCAGCTCTCCATCTTCTTTCACCTGCAACAATTGTATAAAAATCATCTTTTCTCTTGTTAACAATTAATGGTTGTATGATTCCATGTTGTTTTATTGATTCAGCAAGTTCAATTATTTTATCATTATCAAATGATTTTCTAGGTTGCTTAACATTACTTTTTATATTATTAATAGGAATTAGCATTTTTCCATTGTTATTTTCTTTTTGGCTTTCCTCTTCTGGTATAAGGGCTCCTAATCCTTTTCCTAATCCAAATTTTTTACTCATTTAATCACCTAATTTTGCCTTTCCAAAAATTCTTTTGTAAAGTTCTTATATGCATCTGCACCCTTACATTTTTCATCATATAACATTATAGGCAATCCAAAGCTTGGTGCTTCTGCTAACCTTATATTTCTAGGGATAGTACTTTTAAATACCTTATCCTTAAAATATTCTTTAACTTCCTTATAAACCTCGTTACTTAAGTTAGTTCTAAAATCAAACATAGTCATTAAAACGCCTTCTACTTCTAGTTCCTTGTTTAATGACTTTTTAACTAATTGAATAGTATTAATAAGTTGCCCAACACCTTCTAACGCATAAAATTCACACTGAATAGGTATAAGTACTGATTTACTTGCTGTAAGTGCGTTTATTGTTAATACACCTAATGAAGGAGGACAATCAATAAATACAAAATCATATTCATCCTTAATTTTAGATATTTCATTTAATAATATTTTTTCTCTATTTTCAGTTCCTATCATTTCTACTTCTGCTCCAGCAAGTTCCATAGTGGATGGTGCAATATGTAGATTTTGAACTAAATCACTTTTAATTATAACATCCTTTAATGATGCATTAGATGTAAGCACATCATACATAGATAAATCTATACCTTTTTTGTCTATTCCAAATCCACTAGTAGTATTACCTTGTGGATCAATATCTATTGTTAAAATTCTATATCCTTCCATTGCAAGGTAAGCACATAAATTAATGTTTGTTGTAGTCTTTCCAACTCCACCCTTTTGATTAAATACACAAATTACCTTCATAAAATATTGCTCTTTTAGAGCACACCCCCTTCCACATCATGATTACACATTATTATTATATCTATATTATTAACATAATAAAAGAAGTTTTAAGAAAAAAATAATAGACAAAATATTTGTCTACTATTTTAATAAACTTATTTATTCTTTTTAGGTATTTTTACCTTGATTTCTATATATTCATCATTATCTTTAAAATCATATTTAGCTGGAATACTAAACTTATCAAATACTTGTTTTATTGTATTAACATACATCTTAGCTGGAAAAACAGTCTTTATACGACTTCCTTTTTTGCCATTAAGCTGTTTTCCTGCTATTTTTAATAATTCATTATTAATTAATTCTTCTGATTCTTTTACATTTAATTTGTTTTTTATTATTCTCTTTACTATCCTTAACTGATCTTTTTCTTCTTTAATCTTTAATAATGCTCTAGCATGTCTTTCAGTTAAGTTATTTTCAGTACAAATTTCTCTAATTTTTTTAGGAAGCTTTAATATTCTAAGTTTATTAGCTATTGTTGATTGCTTTTTACCCATTTTCTTAGCAATCTCTTCCTGAGTAAACTTATGATCATTAATTAAGCTATAATAAGCTTCCGCCTCTTCAACAAATGATAAATCTTCTCTTTGCAGATTTTCTAAGAGTGCAATTTGAGCTGATTGTATATCAGATATATCTACAAGTATACATGGCACCTCACTTAAGTTAGCTATTTTAGCAGCTCTAAGCCTTCTTTCTCCAGCAACTAATTCATAATATTCCCCCATTTTCCTAACTGTAAGAGGTTGAATAATGCCTTGTTCTTTTATTGATTGTGCTAATTCCATTAACGCTTCATTATCAAAAAATTTTCTAGGCTGATATGTATTGGGAATTATTTCTTCAACCTTAACATTTATTACTTCTTTGTTCATCAATAACCACCCTTAGTATAAATTATTATCTTATTGGTTTCTTTGAAACAGTTCCCGCTTTTCGAGGATATGCTTTAGCACATTCTTTTATTTTATCTACAATAACTACATTGTGCTTTAAATCAGTATCATTTATTTTAACTTCTATTACTCTTTTTAATGAGCCACCTAATGTAGCTATAGCATTTTTACTTTCTGACAATTCCTTTTCTATAGCTGGTCCCTTAAGCGCAACAAAAGCACCACCAACCTTTACATAAGGTATACAAAATTCAGACAATACTGCCATGTTTGCTACTGCCCTAGATACTGCAACATCAAAACTTTCCCTAAGTTCTTTTTTGCGCGCTCCATCCTCTGCCCTTGAATGAATAGTAGTTACATTTTTTAATCCTAGTTCTCTTACAACTGTATTTAAAAAATTTATTCTTTTATTTAATGAATCTAACAAACATACTTGAATATTTTCATTCATAATAGCTATTGGAATACCAGGAAAACCAGCACCAGTTCCTACATCTATAATACTTTTTGCATTTTTAACTTCATCACTTGCAAAAATATTAATACAATCTATAAAATGCTTCTTAATAAATTCATCATCTTCTGTTATTGCTGTTAAATTTATTTTGTTATTCCATTCTTGCACAAGCCTCATATACTTAATAAATTTATCATATTTTTCTCTGTTAAACTCCATAGAAACTTCATTTGATGAAGCATTCATAATTTCATAAAAAGACATTTTTTTGCCTCCTAGACTTTATTTTGACTTTCTTCCATAGTGGTGTTCTAAATATATTAACAATACAGATATATCAGCAGGAGAAACTCCTGAAATTCTTGATGCCTGACCAACACTTATAGGTCTTATCTTGCTTAATTTTTGCATAGATTCTGTACTTAATCCGTAAACTTCTTCGTAATCTATGTCTGCAGGAAGTTGTTTCTTTTCAAATTTAGTAAATTGATTTACTTGTTCAAGCTGGCTATTTATATATCCTTCATATTTAGCCATTATGTTTATTTCTTCACCAATATTATCAGGAATATCTGGTCTTTCCTTATCAAGTGGCGCTAATGAAAAATAATCAAGTTCTGTTCTTTTAATTAATTCATAAAGACTTGTTGGCTTTTTAAGTTCTGCTGAATTTAAAGTGTCTAAAAATTCATTTACTTCTTTTTTGTTAGTTATTTTTAACTCTTTTATTCTGTCAATTTCATTTTCTATACTACTTTTTCTCTCCAAAAATCTCTTATATCTTTCTTCTGTAACAAGTCCTATCTTGTAACCAATTTCTGTCAATCTGAAATCTGCATTATCTTGTCTTAGTAATAGTCTATATTCAGCCCTAGATGTCATCATTCTATAAGGTTCATTAGTACCTTTTGTTACAAGATCATCAATAAGTACACCTATATATGCATCTGATCTAGTTAAAATTAATGGATCCTTACCTTGTACTTTAAGTGCGGCATTTATACCAGCTACAATTCCTTGTCCTGCTGCTTCTTCATAACCAGAACTTCCGTTTAACTGACCAGCTCCATAAAGGCCCTCAATATTTTTAAATTCTAATGTTGGTTTAAGTTGAGTTGGATTAATACAATCATATTCTATAGCGTATGCTGTTCTCATAAGCTCAACATTTTCAAGACCAGGAAGAGACTTAAGCATTTTTATTTGCACCTCTTCTGGAAGTGATGAGCTAAATCCTCCAACATACATTTCTAAAGTATCTTCCCCTTCTGGTTCAATAAATATTTGATGTTGGTTTCTATCTGGAAATCTCATAACTTTATCTTCAATAGAAGGACAATATCTTGGACCTACAGCTTTAATAGACCCATTATAAATTGGAGATCTATCTATGTTATCTTTTATTATTTTATGAGTTTCTTCTGTTGAATAAGTTAAATAACAAGAAATTTGATCTCTGTCTATATTATCACTCATGAATGAAAAAGGAATAATTTTTTCATCTCCTGGTTGTTCTATCATCTTTGAAAAATCAATGGAACGCTTGTTTACTCTAGCTGGAGTTCCAGTTTTAAATCTTCTTAATTCTATTCCTAAATCTAATAATGATTGAGATAAATCGTTAGCAGGAAATAATCCATTAGGACCACTACTATAACTTACTTCACCTATAATTACCTTGCCTTTTAAATACGTACCAGTTGCAAGTACAACTGCTTTACACTCAAACACAGCTCCATTTTTAGTTACAACACCTGTAATTTTATTATTTTCACTTAATAATTCAGTAACTTCAATTTGTCTAACTTGAAGATTTTCTTGCTTTTCTAGTACATTTTTCATTCTGAATTGATATTTCTTTTTATCAGCTTGTGCTCTTAATGAATGTACTGCAGGTCCCTTAGACGTATTAAGCATTCTAGATTGAATAAATGTATGATCTATATTTACTCCCATTTCACCGCCTAGTGCATCTACTTCTCTAACTAAATGACCTTTAGCAGTACCACCTATATTAGGATTGCAAGGCATTAATCCTATTGAATCAAGATTTATTGTACATACCAGTGTTTTTAATCCCATCCTAGCACTTGCAAGAGCTGCTTCACACCCTGCATGCCCAGCTCCTACAACTATAACATCAAATTTACCAGCATTATATTTCATTATTTTTCTCCTACTTTCCTACACAAAATTCACTAAATATTTTATTAACCAAGTCTTCTTCTAGTTCTGCTCCTGTTATTTCCCCAAGAGCCTTAAGCGCTGCAGTAACATATATTGATATTAAGTCTAAATACTCATTTAATTTTACTCTTTCTAATGCAATTTTACAATTTTCTAATGCCCTAAAAAGTGCCTGTTTATGTCTACTATTTGATATTATAAGACTTTCGTTTTGTACATCTCCATTAAAAAACATTTCTTTTATTTTTTCCTTTAGTTCGTCTATTCCAAATCCTTTTAATGTGGATATATTTATTACATTTTTCAAACTATCTATTTCAGAATCATTTATCTTTTGCTCAAGATCAATTTTATTTAACAAAACTATATAATTTTTTTCTTTTACATATTCAATTATCTCTTTATCTTCCTGTTCTAATTTTCTTGATGCATCTAACATTAAAATTACAAGATCTGCCTCTTCTATCTTTTTTCTTGACCTTTCTATACCTATCTTTTCGACAACATCTGATGCTTCTCTTATTCCTGCTGTATCAATTATCTTTATTGGTATACCATCAAGACTTATATATTCTTCTATAACATCTCTAGTTGTTCCAGGAATATCTGTTACTATAGCCCTATTTTCCTTTAACAAAGTATTTAATAATGAAGATTTACCAACATTAGGTTTTCCTACTATAGCCATATTTAATCCATCTCTTATTATTCTACCTTCAGTAGCATCCTTTAAAAGCTTTTCCATCTTTTCTATTGATATATTAAGTTTTTCTTCAATTGTTATTGGCACACTTGGATCAATTTCCTCATCATCTTCTGTAAAGTCAATTGAATGTTCAATTAAAGCAAGAACATTAAGCATATACTCCCTAAGTTCATTTATTTTCTTAGAAAGAAATCCTTGACTCTGCAACATTGCAGATTTCATAGATAAATCAGTTTTAGACCTTATTATATCCATAACAGCTTCAGCCTGACTTAAATCTATTCTACCATTTAAAAAGGCCCTTTTAGTAAATTCACCTGGTTCTGCAAGCCTTGCACCAGCCTTAATAACTTCTTCTAAAACTTTATTAGTTGGCACCATACCTCCATGACAATTAATTTCTACTACATCCTCTGCTGTAAAACTTCTAGGCCCCTTCATATAACTTATAATAACTTCATCTATTATTGCGCTTGAATCAAGATTTTTAATGTAACCATATCTCATAGTATAAGTTTTCATATTTTTTATTGATACATCTTTTTTACCACAAAATATCTTATCTACAATTTCTAAAACTTTATCTCCAGACACTCTTATTATGGATATACCGCCTTCCCCAATAGGAGTAGCAATAGCACATATAGTATCAAATTCTTTCATATATATTTTCCTCCTAATTTGTACTTTTATTTATAGTATTCCCATTTTTAAAACTAAGTATCATTCTACATAAAAATGCACCATAATGCAACAAACAATCTTTGTAAAAAAAGAAATGTGCAAAACTGCACATTTCTTTAATCTCTTTTTATGTCTACAACTACTCTCCTGTGTGGTTCAGCCCCCTCACTAAAGGTATATATATCTTCACGCCCTTGAAGTGTTGAATGAATAATTCGTCTTTCATAAGGATTCATAGGTTCAAGCTTATAAGCACGCTTACTATGAAGTACTTTATACGCTGTTTTTTCTGCCACACGTTTTAATGTATCTTGTCTCTTTTGTCTGTAATTTTCTGCATCTAGGACAACTCTTTTGTATTCTTCTCCATTTTCTTTTCCATTCTTGTTTACAACTAATGAAGTTAAATATTGAAGAGAATCTAAAGTTTCACCTCTATATCCAATTACAGTTCCCATTGAATTTCCACTTATTTTAATGTCAATTTCCTCTTTATTTTCATTTATATCAAATTGAGCATTTATATTCATAGAACTCAATACCTTGCTTAAAAATTCCTTAGCAATAACAGATGCATCATTTTTAATTGTTACCTTTAATTTAGTAGGCTTTCCACCAATAAAATTAAATAGTCCTTTTGAACCAGCTTCTATAACTTCCACTGTAACCTTATCTTCTGTTACATTTAATTCTTTTAAGGCCTTTTCTAAAGCTTCTTCATGTGTTTTTCCTAAAACTTCTATAGACTTCATACCCTATTCACCAACCTTATATATCATTTTATTAGATATTTATTTTTTCTTATTTTTGTTTTTTTTCTTTTTACTAGCTTTATTTTTTTCTTCATATTCTGGCATAAATGTTTGTGATCTACTTTTTTCTAATTCAATTTCAGTAATTTCAGCTTTTCTTCTCTTTTCCATAACTGGTCTATAATTTATGAAATATGTAGTTATAAGTTGAATAACTCCACCTAATATCCAGTATAATACAAGAATTGATTTAAATTTTAATGCCATGAATCCCATTACTAATGACATACCAACGTTCATGCCTGCCATATTCATTTGAGGTGTATCTTCGTCACCTGTAGTTTGTGGTTGAGTTGCTTTTGTCATCAACAATGATGGAAGATAAGTCATTAATGCAGACAAAATAGGTAAAATGTAATATGGGTCTGGAGCACCTAAATCATTAAGCCATAAAAATCCTTTACCATCAATTGCTGACATATTATAAAATACATAATACAAAGCCATCAATATAGGCATTGGCAATAAAGAAGGTAAACAACCACCTGTCATACTAACATTTTTTTCTTTATAAAGCTTCATCATTTCTTCATTTAATTTCTGAGGATCATTTTTATACTTTTTTTGAAGCTTCTTAAGTTCTGGTTGAACCTCTTGCATTCTCTGATTTGATTTTGCTGCCTTAATATTAAATGGTAATAAAACTCCTCTAATAATAACTGTTAATATTGCTATTGCTAATACATATGATAACCCACTATCAGCATCTACTCCACAACTTACTATTAAACTGTGAAGAGCATTAAATACCCAAGTAAATGCATTTGTTATGGGCTGGAATATTGTTTGAAACATATTCTTGCAATCTCTCCTCTATATTTAATTTTAATTATTTTACTGGATCATATCCACCTTTACTAAAAGGGTTACACCTTAGAATTCTAAATAGTGCCATACAACCTCCCTTAATAGCTCCATACTTTTCTATTGCATCTAATGCATACTGTGAACAAGTTGGTATATATTTGCACTTCGGCGGAGTTAAAGGTGATATATAAGCCTTGTAAAACTTAATTAGACTTATTAATATCTTTTTCATATAAGCCTGCCTTTTTTAATAGGTTATCCATAGATTTTGAAACAGCTTGATAATTTTGTCCCTTCATTTTAGATCTAGCAACAAAAATAAAATCATATCCTTTTATAAGGTATTGCTCCTTCAATCTGTAATTTTCATAAATTAATCTTTTGCTTCTACTTCTTACAACGCTGTTACCAACTTTTTTACTTACGGAAATACCTATCTTATTATATATTTCATTATTATTTGAAACATTTTTTTTATTTTTAAATATATATAAAACAAGTAGATCATTAGCAAATGATTTTCCTCTTCTATATACAATCCTAAACTCACTGTTCTTTCTTACTCTGTAAACCATAGGACCTTCATTACTCCTTAATTTTCTGCATTTGCAGAAAAAGAGCCACAATAAGCGGCCCTTATGCTGTTAATTTTTTTCTTCCTTTTTGTCTTCTTTTCTTAAGTATATTTCTACCAGAAGATGAACTCATTCTTTTTCTGAATCCGTGTTCTTTCTTTCTTTGTTTCTTTTTAGGTTGGTATGTCATGAACATCTATCATTCACACTCCCTTCATTTATATTTTATAGTAAAAAACTATATTTTCAAATTTACGATACCTACTAATTATATCTACATAGCTCTTTTCTGTCAAGAACTTGCGAAATTGTTGATAATTTTTTAAGATAAGAATAAAATTGTGGATAACTTATTGAATCTAAGTATTCTTATATGATATTATTATAAAAGAGATTGTGAATAATATGTGATTTAATAAGAGTTATCCACAACTGTGAATAACTTTGTGAATAACTTGTTTGTTTTATTTATTTTTTTTTTGAAGAATATAGTGTAATTACAGTATTAAAGGCTGTTACTTATGTTAATTATTTATTTTTTTTAATGTTAATAAGTTAAGCATTTGTAATTTTTTTTTCTATTTATCAACAATGTTTATATTGTTAATAACATTTTCAACAAAAAAAAATTTTTTTAACTCTACTTGTTGATATCCTGTTATTTTCATGTTCGTAACACAAATTATAACATACATAAATTAAAAAAAATTTTTGGAGGATATAAAATGGATGCTAACCTAAATCAATTATGGGAAGATTCTCTAAAGCTTATAAAAAGTGAAATGAGTGATGTTAGCTTCAATACATGGATGAAAAGCTGTAAGCCATCTTCAATGTCTGAAGATACAATAGAGATAATCGTTCCTAATGAATTTACTAAAGAAATTCTTGAAAAAAGATATAAAACTTTAGTAGCTAATGCTATTCAAAGTGTATGCTCTAAGCTATATAAAATAAAATTTTTAATGGCTTCTGAATTACATAATCAAACAAAATATAAAGAAGAGAAAGTAAATAGTACTAATCAAAATAAAAATGTAATTGTAAATGATGAATTATCAGCTACATTAAATCCAAAATATACATTTAATTCTTTTGTCATAGGTAATAGCAATCGATTTGCTCATGCAGCATCTTTAGCTGTTGCTGAAGCCCCTGCGAAGGCCTATAATCCATTATTTATTTATGGGGGAGTTGGACTTGGAAAAACCCACTTAATGCATGCAATCGGTCATTATATATTACAAAATAACCCGAATGCCAAAGTTGAATATGTTTCATCAGAAAAATTTACAAACGAATTAATAAACGCCATAAAACACGATAAAAATGAAGAATTTCGTAATAAATATAGAAAAGTAGATGTTCTATTAATCGACGATATTCAATTTATTGCTGGAAAAGAAGGTACACAAGAAGAATTTTTCCATACATTTAATGCACTTCATGATGCTAATAAACAAATAATTCTATCTTCAGATAGACCACCAAAGGAAATACCAACCCTTGAAGATAGACTTAGATCAAGATTTGAATGGGGTCTTATAGCAGATATTCAAGAACCAGACTTTGAAACTAGAATGGCTATTTTAAAGAAAAAAGCAGATGTAGAAAAATTAAATGTGGCTAATGAAGTAATGGTATATATAGCAAGTAAAATAAAATCTAATATTAGAGAACTTGAAGGAGCTCTTATTAGAATCGTTGCATATTCATCTTTAACAAATAAGGAGATAACAGTAGATTTAGCTTCTGAGGCCTTAAAAGATATTATTTCTAAAAAGCAAAGTAAAAATGTAACAATAAATTTAATTCAAGATGTGGTAGCAAACTACTATAACCTAAACATTGATGAATTAAAATCTCAAAGAAGAACTCGAAATATTGCTTATCCAAGACAAATAGCTATGTACCTTAGCAGAAAACTTACAGACATGTCTCTTCCTAAAATAGGCGAAGAATTTGGTGGTAGGGATCATACAACTGTAATTCATGCATATGAAAAAATATCTGAAAATTTAAATTCTGATGAAAATTTACAACATACTATAGATGAAATAACAAAGAAATTAACTCAAAATTAATCCACAAGTGTATATAATAACTTGATTTTATCTTGTGGATAATAAAAAAATGAAAAGATGATGTTAACAATGTGGATAACTTGTAAAAATATTTACAGAGTAATCCACAATATATTTGACTAAAATTTTAGTGTATAAGCTTGCTAGAAGCACTTATCAACAAATTAACAGTGCCTACTACTACTATTACTATTATTATTTATTTATCTAATCTATTCTTACACAATAAAGATTGTTAATAATTTTGGAGGTATCAAATGATATTTATATGTGAAAAACACAAACTTCAAGAAGGAATATTTATAGCACAAAAAGCTATTACAGGAAAAACTACAATGCCAATTCTTAATGGTATTTACATAAAAGCTGAAAAATCAGGTTTAACATTAATAGGATCTGATATGGATATATCAATAGAAACTAAAGTTGAAGCAGATGTTTTAGATGAAGGAGCTATTGTTATTGATTCTAAAATCTTTGGAGAAATAATTAGAAAGTTACCTGATTCTGACATAAAAATAGAAGTAATTGAAAATGAAATGGTTCAAATTACTTGCCAAAAATCTGTTTTTAATGTTGTTTATATGAATGCAGATGAATATCCAGAATTACCATCTATTGATGAAAACAATCAAATAGAAGTATCTCAAAATATATTAAAAAATATGATAAAAAGCACATCTTTTGCAATAGCTCAAGATGAAACAAGACCAATTCTTCAAGGTATTTTATTTGAAATTCAAGATAAAAATCTTAATCTTGTAGCCCTTGATGGATACAGGCTTGCAATAAAATCAGAATATATTGATAATGATTTAAACATAGATGTAGTAATACCTGGTAAAACATTAAATGAAGTATCTAAAATTTTAGAAGATGTAGACGATAATGTTTCAATAATTTTTACTAATAACCACATTTTATTTAGTTTAAATAAAACTAAAGTTATTTCAAGATTGTTAGAAGGAAAATTTGTAAATTATAAGTCACTACTTCCTCAAGAACATAAAATACTAATAAATGTTAATAGACAAGAATTACAAAATGGTATTGAAAGAGCTTCTTTAATGGCTAAAGATGGGAATACAAATCTTGTAAAATTTGAAGCTAAAGATGACACATTAATAATTACATCTAATTCTCAATTGGGAAAAGTTAGAGAAGAAGTAAATATAAATTTGCAAGGTGGCGAAATAGAAATTGCATTTAACTCTAGATATTTATTAGATGTTATGAAGAATATGGAAGAGGATGAAATAAAATTAGAACTTACTTCAAGCATAAGTCCTTGTGTTATTAAAGCAAAAGAAACGGAAACTTATAAATATTTAGTGTTACCAGTAAGATTAGTTAAATAGGAGGATGCATAAAAATACAAAAAATATGCAACAAATTATGAAAGAAATAAAAATTGATACAGAATTTATAAAACTTGATTCTTTTTTAAAGTGGTGTGGGGCAGTAAGCCTTGGATCTGAAGCTAAAATTTATATACAAGATGGAGAAGTTTTAGTTAACGGAGAGGTATGTTTTCAAAGAGGAAAGAAAATAAGAAAAAATGATATTATAACTTTCAATAATGAAGAATATAAAGTAATTTAGCATAAAATTATTTGAATTTTTTTGTGATTATTTTATTTTTTATTATGTTATAATTATATTAGGTGTATTTATGTTTATAAAAAAATTAA
Organism: Clostridium sp. HCP1S3_C6; assembly: GCF_052066735.1. Taxonomy (NCBI): domain Bacteria; kingdom Bacillati; phylum Bacillota; class Clostridia; order Eubacteriales; family Clostridiaceae; genus Clostridium; species Clostridium sp. HCP1S3_C6. The sequence goes on along the minus strand of NZ_JBQHRN010000039.1, from coordinate 6,500 downwards.
TGTTAATTAATTACAGAAATTATAAGAAACTAAATATAGATTTAGGTAAGTCAGTAAATGTATTTATTGGTGACAATGCTCAAGGAAAAACTAATATACTTGAAGCTATATACTATTGCGGCTTTGCTAAGTCACATAGAACATCTAGAGATAGGGAACTTATACATTGGGATTGTGATTCTGCTTATTTAAGTATTGGAATTGGAAAAAACAGGCTTGATAAACGAATAGATATTAATATTTTAAAATCTGGCAAAAAGGCTATAAGTATAAATTCAATTAAAGTCAATAAAATCGGAGAATTATTTGGAAATTTTAATGTTGTAATGTTTTCTCCAGAGGATTTAAAAATAATTAAAGAATCTCCTGGAATAAGAAGAAAGTTTATTGATATGGAAATTTGCCAGATAAATAAAAAATATTACTATAACCTTGTTCAATATAATAAAGTATTAAATCAAAGAAATTTTATATTGAAAAATAGAAATTTATCAGAAGAAATGTTAGATATATATGATTTGCAATTAGTGGAATACGGAGAATATATTATTAAAAAGAGGATAGAATATTTAAATAAGTTAAATTATTACGGCAAAGAGATCCATAAAGAAATTACCATGCAAAAGGAAAATATAGAATTCAAATATCAATGTTCAGCTAAGAAATCAAAAAGAGATGATATTTCAGATGAAGATTTAAATAGTGACAATATAAAAAAAGAATTTTATGAATTGCTTAAGAAGAACAGAAAAAAGGATATAGAAAAGGGAATATCTACTATAGGACCTCATAGAGATGATTTCTCTGTTTTTATAAATAATATAGATACAAAAAGTTATGGTTCTCAAGGACAACAAAGAACAGCAGTACTTACAATGAAATTTTCTTCACTAAAAATAATCAAAGAAATTACATCTGAATATCCTGTATTATTATTAGATGATGTTCTTTCTGAGTTAGATTTTAGTAGAAAAAAGTATATACTTAGTACCATTTCAGATATTCAAACAATCATTACGTGTACTGGTATTTCAGATATTAAGAATTATTTAGATTCTAAATCTAAAGTATTTAATGTAAAAAATGGAGAAGTGTACAATTAAGGAGGGATCATTGTGTTCTTACATTTAGGTGAAAATGTTGTAGTTCCCATAAAAGATGTTATAGGAATATTTGATTTACAATCGACTATGTATAGTTCAGATACAATTCAATTTTTAAGAATGGCAGAAGAAGATGGATTTGTTGAAAGGATAACAGATGAAAAACCAAAGTCTTTTGTTATTGCAGAAGTAAATAAGAAAAGTAAGATATATTTATCACCAATATCTTCATCAACATTAACTAAAAGAACAGATGTGGATTATAGTTTTTAGTCCAATATAAAAAAAACCTCAAGGTTAAAAAAGAATATTTTTAGGAGGAAATCATGTTGGAACAAAACAAGCAAAATTATGATGAAAGTCAAATACAGGTTCTAGAAGGATTAGAAGCTGTAAGAAAAAGGCCTGGAATGTACATTGGCAGCACTAGTAGTAGAGGATTACATCATCTAGTATATGAAATTGTTGACAATAGTATTGATGAAGCATTAGCAGGGTTTTGTAAAAAAATAGAAGTTACAATAAATGAAGACAATTCTATTGTAGTAAAAGACGATGGAAGAGGAATGCCAGTTGGAATACATCCTAAAATGCATAAACCAACAGTAGAAGTAATAATGACAATACTTCATGCTGGAGGAAAATTTGGTGGTGGCGGATACAAAGTATCTGGTGGTTTACATGGTGTTGGTGCATCAGTTGTAAATGCACTATCAGAAAAATGTACTGTTACAGTTAAAAGGGATGGACATATATATGAGCAATCTTATGAAAAAGGAAAGGTAGTTACAGAATTTAAACAAATTGGTGATTCTGATGAAACTGGTACACAAGTTTACTTTAAACCAGATAAAGAGATATTTGATGAAACTGAATTTGATTTTGATGTATTATCTCAAAGATTAAGAGAGCGTGCTTTTTTAAATAAGGGTATACATATCACATTAAGAGATATGAGGGATGGAAATGAAGAAGTATATCATTATGAAGGTGGTATAAAATCTTTTGTAACATATCTTAATAGAAATAAAGAGGCTCTTCATCCAGAACCAATATATGTTGAAGGAATAAAAGATGGAATATCAGTCGAAATAGCTCTTCAATACAATGATGGCTACAATGAAAATATATTTTCATTTGCAAATAATATAGATACAGTTGAAGGTGGAACTCATTTAGTTGGATTTAAAACTGCATTAACAAGAGTATTCAATGATTATGCAAAGAAGTTTGGTCATTTAAAGGAAAATGATAAAAATTTATCTGGTGAAGATATAAGAGAAGGTCTTACTGCAGTAATTTCAGTAAAAATTGAAGAACCTCAATTTGAAGGTCAAACAAAAACTAAATTAGGAAATAGTGAAGTAAGAGGAATAGTAGATTCAATTTTAGGCGAAGGATTAAGTATATATTTAGAGGAAAATCCTAATGTGTCTAAAACTATTATAGAAAAAGCATTAATGGCTTCTAGAGCTAGAGATGCAGCTAGAAAAGCAAGAGAACTTACAAGAAAATCAGTACTTGAAAGAACATCACTTCCTGGAAAACTTGCAGATTGTTCATCTAAGGACCCAAGAGAGTGTGAAATATATATAGTCGAAGGAGATTCTGCGGGAGGTTCTGCAAAACAAGGAAGAGATAGAAAATTCCAAGCAATATTACCTTTAAGAGGTAAAATATTAAACGTAGAAAAACAAAGATTAGATAGAATTTTAAATTCAGATTCAATAAGATCAATGATTACAGCGTTTGGTGCTGGAATAGGTCCTGACTTTGATATAGAAAAAATAAGATATAATAGAATAATAATAATGACAGATGCCGATGTAGATGGCGCTCACATAAGAACATTATTATTAACATTCTTCTATAGATATATGAGAGATTTATTAGATGATGGTCATGTATATATTGCTCAACCACCATTATATAAAGTTAGCAAAGCTAAAAAAGAAGCATATGCCTATACTGATCAAGAACTGGAGGCTATATTAGAGGAATTTGGAGGAAAGGATAATTCTACTTCAATTCAAAGATATAAAGGTCTTGGAGAAATGAATGCAGAACAATTGTGGGATACTACAATGGATCCTGAAAAGAGAATACTTTTAAAGGCTACGGTAGAGGATGCAATGAAAGCTGACGAGATATTTACAATACTTATGGGTGATAAAGTAGAACCTAGAAGAGAATTTATTACAAGAAATGCTAAAAGAGTTAGTAATTTAGATATTTAGTACTAATATGAGGTGAGTACATGGAATTTAATGAGGGAAAGGTAATCCCTGTTGATATTAATAATGAAATGCAGAAGTGCTATATAGATTATGCTATGAGTGTTATAGTTGGCCGTGCACTTCCAGATGTAAGAGATGGGTTAAAACCAGTTCATAGAAGAATATTATATTCTCTTCAAGAACTTGGATTAACTCCTGATAAAGGATACAGAAAATGTGCTAGAATTGTTGGTGATGTTCTTGGTAAATATCATCCACATGGAGATTCATCAGTTTATGATGCTTTAGTTAGACTTGCACAAGATTTCTCTATGAGATATATGCTTGTTGATGGGCATGGAAACTTTGGTTCTGTAGATGGTGATAGTGCTGCTGCTATGAGATATACAGAAGCAAAAATGAACAAAATTGCAGTTGAAATGCTTAGGGATATAAATAAAGATACTGTAGATTTTGTGCCTAACTTTGATGGAGAAGAACAAGAACCATCAGTATTACCTTCAAGATTTCCTAATCTTTTAGTTAATGGTTCTGCAGGAATTGCAGTTGGTATGGCAACTAACATACCTCCACATAATTTAAGAGAAGTTATTGATGGAACAATAAAATTAATAGATAATCCAGAAACAACAAGTTTAGAATTAATGACTTGCATTAAGGGACCAGATTTTCCTACTGGTGGAATAATAATGGGAAGAGCTGGAATAAGAGCTGCTTATGAAACTGGTAAAGGCAAAGTTGTAGTTAGAGCAAAAGCTGAAATAGAAGAAGATGAAAATTCAAAACATAGAATAATCGTTACAGAAATACCTTATCAGGTTAATAAAGCTAAGCTTATAGAAAGTATAGCAGATCTTGTTAAGGACAAAAGAATTACTGGAATATCTGATTTAAGAGATGAATCAGATAGAGAAGGTATGAGAATTGTAATAGAACTAAAAAGAGATGCAAATCCAAATGTTGTTTTAAATTTATTATATAAGCATACAAAGATGCAAGATACATTTGGTGTTATAATGCTTGCACTAGTTAATAATCAACCAGTAATATGTAATTTAAAACAAATATTAGATAATTATATTGATTTCCAAAAAGATGTTATAAGAAGAAGAACAATATTTGATTTAAATAAGGCTCAAGCTAGAGCACACATATTAGAAGGATTGAGAATAGCATTAGATAATATTGATAAAATTATTAGTATTATTAGACATTCAGAAACTTCAGAAGTTGCTAAAAATGCATTAATGGAGAATTTTGGACTATCAGAAAAACAAGCTACTGCAATTCTAGAAATGAAGCTTAGAAGATTAACTGGCTTAGAAAGAGATAAAATAGAAGAAGAGTATCAAGAATTAATGAAACAAATTGAGTATTTAAATTCTATACTTGCAAGTGAACAAAAACTACTTAATGTTATTAAGGAAGAACTTATTGAAATTAGGGATAAATATGGCGATGATAGAAAAACAACTATTGAAAAAGTAGTTAATGAAATTGATATAGAGGATTTAATTCAAGAAGAAGATGTTGTAATAACATTAACACATGGTGGTTATATAAAGAGAATATCTGCTGATACATATTCTGCTCAAAGAAGAGGTGGTAAGGGTATACAGGCAATGTCAACAAAAGAAGATGATTTTGTTGAACATGTTATGATTACTTCTACTCACTCTGATGTATTATTCTTTACCAATAGAGGTAGAATATACAAACTTAGAGCTTATGAAATACCAGAAGCAGGCAGAACTGCAAAAGGACTTAATATAATTAATTTGATTGCAATAGAACAAGATGAAAGAATTGAGACTGTATTAACTGTAAGAGATAACAATAAAGAAGGATTCTTATTGATGGGAACTAAGAATGGTATAGTTAAAAAGACACCAATTAGTGACTTTAAGAACTTGAGAAAAAGCGGTTTAATTGCAATTAATTTAAGAGATGGTGATGAACTTCTTAAGGTTAAGGTAACTCATGGGGATGCTAATATTATTATGGTAACTCAAAATGGTTATGCAATTAAGTTTAATGAAAAAGATGTAAGAGCAATGGGAAGAACTGCATCTGGAGTTAAGGCTATAAATTTAAAAGATGATGATATAGCTGTATGTATGGATATAGCAGTTGATGGAGAAGAATTGCTTGTTATTAGTGAAAATGGTTATGGTAAGAGAACACCTATAGAAGATTATAAGCTTCAAAGTAGAGGTGGCATTGGACTTATTACTTATAAGATAAGTGATAAGACAGGTAAGCTTGTAGGTGCTACAATGTGTAAGGCAGAAGATGAATTAATGCTTATAAATACTAGTGGTGTAGCAATAAGAATTAATGTTTCTGATATATCAGTAACAAGTAGAGCTGCCATGGGAGTTACATTAATGAGAACTACAGATGAAGAAACTGTTGTAGCTATTACAAAGATAGGAAAGACAGAAGATGATGGTGAAGAAAAAGATGTTCAAGAAAGTTTTAATTTAGAAACATCAGAAGAAGAAACACCTAATAATGTTAATGAAGATGATAGTTTAGATAAGCTTTTAGAAAGAGCAGAAGAAGACTATGATGATAATGATGAAAAATAAATCATAAAATAGGAAAATGGCTTGTGTTATTTAGAAATTTTTTATTCTAAGTCACAAGTTATTTTTTATTTAAAAATGTAACCTCAAATATTTGCTTCATTTCACTTTGGTTAATTAATAATTGAGGGCATTTTTACGCCTTCGTCGTAAAAATATTAATTATATATTGTATGGGTGGACAAGCTGTAGCTTCAGGGTTTACATTTAAACTTGCAAAAGAGATAGGATATCCTATTATGAGTGGACAAACTAAAATTTCAAGGCTTACACTAAATCCTATATAAAAAACCTAATTATGATAATGCTTTAGGCCTAGTTACAACAATTATTAAATATCTTCTTGGGAGATTGGCTTTTAGGCGTAGCACAAAAAGCCACTTAATTATTAATTATTAATTATTAATTATTAATTATTAATTATTAATTAATCAATAAACTTATCCTGGTGTATTCTTTTATGAAATAATGAGAAAAAGATAGCAAATAAGAGTAAAAATAATTTATTTTCAAAAAACAAACTATTGTCGTTAATTGGTGAAAAATATATGTGGTATTATAAAACACGTCGC
>NZ_JBQHRN010000038.1:0-21374 GCF_052066735.1 Clostridium sp. HCP1S3_C6 | reverse complement strand
TACAACCAACCAAACTACTTCGTGGAAATATGCAAAGTTATATAAAGAGGAGGAAGAATAAATGAAAACTATTAATATAATAATTGAAAATTTCATAAATAAAGCTGAAAAAGAGGGAGTAATTGATGATGAAGTAGCAGAAGAATTAAAATCTTATGCTAACTGGTTAGAAGAAAAATCAGAATTACAGTAGTTGGGAGGCAAAATAAATGAAAATAATAAATCCAAGTGTTCAATTAGAAGATGAAATAGATGGACAAAAAATCCTAAAGAAAATAGAAAGAATAGGAAGAGTTTGCTATAAAAGTGAAGGGAATATAACAGAAGATTCAGCAGAAAGATTTGTTAAATCTATTATAGCTAGAGGACATGAATCAGTCTTAGAACATGTTAATATTTCCGTTAGAGTTATATGTGATAGAGGAGTAACACATGAAATTGTAAGACACAGAATAGCAAGTTATAGCCAGGAAAGTACAAGATATTGTAACTACTCTAATGATAAGTTCGGAAATGAGCTTACTTTTATAAGACCAATATTTAGTGATAAATGTGATGCTGGTATGATGGATACTTTTGAAGTAGCTTGCGAAGAAATAGAGAAGAAATATTTTGCCATGGTGAAGTGTGGAGCAACTCCACAAGAAGCTAGAAGTATTCTTCCTAATTCAATTAAAACAGAAATTGTAATGACAATGAACCTAAGGGAGTGGAGACATTTCTTTTTATTAAGGTGTGATAAAGCTGCACATCCTCAAACAAGAGAAATAGCTAATATGATATTAAAAGAATTCAAAGAAAAGATACCAGTAATTTTTGATGATATAAATGAAGGTCTTATGGGTGGAACGGATGAAAAAACAAAATAAATATATTAAAGACTAAGGTAAATCCTTAGCCTTTTTTTATAGAAAAGACTAGCAAGTGATTATCCACCTACTAGCCTTATTTTTATTCTTCACAACTATAGTCATTGTCGATTCTTTCCTGTATTTCTTCAACAATATCTTTTATAGATTCGTCAGTTATATCAAATTCTTCTTCATTAAAATATGAAGCACTTTCTTTAATGCTGTCTTTTATCATGTTTCTGTAGTGGTCTAATGTGCCTTTAAAGTCACATCCTGCATTATTTTCTCTTATTTCTAATTCGTTAAAATTTAATTTGTTCATAATGTTATCAATTAAATCTTTTAATTTCATAATTAATCACTCCTAATATTTTTTATACTATTTTACCTGGTTCAATTTTTCTAAAATTATTTTATTATCTTCATAAGTTATATTTATATTGTTATCTTCTTTTGTTATTTTCATTATTTCTAAAAATTCTTTCGGGATAGTGACTCTGCCACTAACAGAACCACTCCCACTTTTATTAAACGTAACTTTACTTTTCATTTGTATAAAATCACTCCTTTACGTTGATACTTATTAAAATGCCCATTTGGGAACATTTAAACCATTTTTGATTATTTTTGCAATTAAATTTTTCTTTCTTGGTCTATTCCCAACTTTTAATCCTTGTTTAGATGCCCACACTAATAATCTTTCATATTTTACTATTGCTAATTCTCTTTTTTCATCTTCAATTATTTCATCTAATAAATCAAATCCAGTACAAAAACAAGATTTAGGTACCCATTTTTTCATAACACCATATTTACTATTAAATTTAACTAAACAAGCTTTTTGGGTTTCTTTTTCAATAGATTTTTCAGAACAGTCAGCTATGAATTGTTCATCACTTGTAAAGTTCTTAGATATAAACCAAGTCTTTATTTCATTAGATTTTATTTTAGCAGCTCTCCAAGCTTCTTTTAGACATTCGCTAAATAAATATCCTTTATTCATTTTCATTAATTCCCAAGCTTTTTTCATAACCATTTTTAAATCGTATTTCATAACTAACATCCCCTTTCCTTATCTACAATTATATTATAACGTACTTTTGAAAGTACGTCAATACTTTTTGTTAAAGTTTTTTAAAAATATAAAAAAATAAGACTAGAAAATTAATCTAGCCTTAATGCTTTATTTAGTTCCAACAAGGCTTGTTTGTGTATTTTAAAATCCAGCATATTGTTGTTGGCTTTATCTATCTCAATTATGTACTTAAGAGCCTTTATCTGTCTTTTAATTAATTCTTTATCTCGTGGGATTTCTACCTTTAGCATATCAAATCACACCACCTATAATAGTTTGTGTTTTAGTATTACCATATTGGAATGTAAATCCTATAATAGTTTGTACATTTTTCTGCCAATTTTAACTTTATCTACGTGATCTTTTGGCTTTGTATAGATGTCATTACAATTTTTAAAATGTCTAACAATAGATGCATCAGATCCGCTAATCATATCAGGAATAACATTACCATTTGCATAATAAATTTTTACATTTTTCATAATAATCACACCTTTCAAAAATATGTTTGAGGGATTGCTCCCTAATTTTATAATGGTTTAGCAAATTCTATTGTATTGTTTTTGATTAATCCTCCATTATCTAGAATTTCTTTTAAAGCTTTTCTCCCTCCTCTTGGTGTGTAAGGAACATTAATTCCGTATTTGTCCTTACTAAAACTTACAAAGCCTAGTGTTGGATGATATAATCCTAATCCTCCAGTAGCAGTAAATTGTATTTTATTATTTCCAAAATTAAATCCCTTTACAGATTTAATTTTTAATTGGCTATTAATCTCTTTTGTTAATGTTTTATTTTTCATAATAAATCACGCTCCTAAAAATCATATTTATAAAGTAGGGGATTAACATCCCCTAAGCTACAACTCCATAACATTCATTTATATCTTTATTGATTTCTGATATTCCTCCATCTGCCTCTATATCATCCCAACTATAATCAAATTCATCTATTAACTTACCTTCTAAAGTCCACCATTCGCCTCTCTCATCTTCGTGTTTTTGATTGTAGTAAACTACTATTTTATAATGATTTACTCCTTTAAGTCCATCAACTTTAATTTCTTTTTCAGTTTTAACAAATTCAGCATTTTCTCCTTCAAGTAATGCATTGTAAAGTTTTGTTGGCAAGTAGTTTTTAATCTTTTTTAAATCCATTTTAATCACTCCTTAAATATTTTTATCTCTTAACTTGTTTTTATTATACAATATAAAAAATATAGTGTCAACACTATAATATATATTTTTAAAAACTTTATTATTTATTAATTATATGATATAATTATTGCATAATACAAAGGAGGTATTTTATATATGATAATAATAAAGATACAACATATTTTAGATAAAGACGAAAGAAATTTGAACTGGCTTTCAAATAAAACAGGTATTTCATATTCAACATTACACAAGTTAGCTAATAACAAAACTACATCTATATCTTTTAGCGTGTTAGATAAATTGTGTAATTTTTACAATTGTAAAATAGGTGACTTGATAGAATATAAAAAAGATAAATAAGAAAGAGGAAATTAATATGGAAAATTTAATTAATCAAGAAATAATTTTTGAGTTAAGCGACATTAATAAGACTTTAGTATGTAGAGATAATAAAGAAAATATATGGTTTATAAATAATAAAGTGTTTTATGTTTTAGGCCACCAAGAAAGCATAAATGGAAACATTAATTATAATGTTGACAAAACATTAGGAGAAAAAATAAAAAAATATAGGGAAAGCAAAGGCATTATACAATCTAATTTTGCCAATATGTTAGGAATAGAAAGATCGTTCTTGTGCAACTACGAAAAAGGTTCAAGAATCCCTGGAAATGAATTGTTAAATAAGCTATTAGATATATTGGATATAAAATTTAATTATATTGTAGATACATCTGTAATAGGGAAATTTGAAAATTGCAACGAACTTAATAAGGAAATAGCATTAAGATTAAAAACCTATAGGAAAGGATGGGAACTATCTGAAAAAAAATTAGCCAACAAAATAGGTATAACAGAAAAAACAATAACAGAATACGAGAATGGCTTTGTAATTCCATCACGCAAAACTTTATTGAAATATTCTGATGTTTTAAATATGCCTATAGGTGATTTGATTTATAGAGGCGGAAAATCCTGCACAAAGAAAATAATTTGTATAGATTAAAAATGTAACACAAAAACGTTACAAAAATGTAACATTTAAAATTGTAAATAATTGGGTAATGTAATATAAAGTAAATAATTAGCAATAAATGGTTATTTTGTTACACTTGTTACACTTTTGTTACACTTTTGTTACACATCGAAACCGTTGGTATGACTGGCTTTATATATATATATATATATATGTTACAATGTTACATAAATATATATATACATATAGGGAAAAATACGAATATTACCATATAATGTCATAAATACGGTATATTTATATAGTTATACATATATGTATTTCCAAAAGTGTAACAAAATGATTTTAGTGGCTTTAAAACGTTGCTATCACTAGCTTAGAGGGTGTTACACTTTTGTAACAGAGTGTTACAGACATAAAAAGGAGATGGAAAATTTGAAGGATGAATTTAAGCAAACAGAAAAAATGCTATATGATTATAAATATATAGATAGCAAGATCAATATTTTGCAATTTAAACTAGAAAAGCTGAGAGATGACATAACTGTATCTGGATTAGATTATTCTAAAGATAAAATATCTAGCACTAATAGTTTTAATTCTGTTGTAGAGAACGAAACTATTGCTAGAGATTCAGGAGAAATAAAAACAATAGAACAAGAAATAAAAGATCTTCAGTACCAAAAGAAACTAATAGATATGTCACTACCACTACTGGAAGAAGAAGAACAACAGCTTGTAAAATTAAGATATTTCAGCAAAGACAAAAGAACTTGGGTTAACATTGCAGCAGAAATGAATATGACATCTGATAATTGCATTAAGATTCGCAGAAGAATAATAGATAAGTTACAATCTTACTTGATATAGGCCATCTATTGACACTTTTTATTATTTAATATTTATTACTAATTTATTGCAAACGTACTGATTTCAACGCTTTATAGGTGTTATTATAGTATCATAGAAAATAAATCAAAGAGGGAATTAAAGCCCTCTTATTTTTATGCCCTTTATCACTCGATTTAAGACTATTTATTTTTATATGATAAATCTATCATTAAAATATTAAAATGACGTTAGAGAGGACGAGAGGGGTAATAAAATCAAAAAGAGAAGGTGAGAATATGAAGTATAGAGGCAGACCAGCTAAATATGAAAATCCTGAAGATATGCAAAAAATAATTGTTGAGTATTTTAATGAATGTGAAAAAGAAGGAAAGAAACCAACTGTTACTGGCTTGGGCTATGTGCTTGATATGAACAGAACAGACTTAATAAACTATGAGAAGTGTTTTGAATGCGATAGGTTGAAACAGTATCCTGATGCGGTGAGACGTGGCTTTGTTAACACGATAAAAGAGGCTAAGCGCTTCATAGAGAGTTGTTTAGAAGATAAGCTAGTAAATGGTACCACAACTCCAATTGGTCTTATATTCGCTCTTAAGAACAATTACGGCTGGGTTGATAAACAAGAAGTAGAGCAGACTAATAAAACTATCAATATTGATCTAGAAGATTAGTTAATGTGTCTATCAGACATGGACTTTTAAACGATCCAAGCAGCACTACACTAAGCAACGTTTAACAAACGGCGTGGTTGAGCCATTTAAATCAAAATGTATTTTAAAAAACTTAGCGTAAAATAAATATTATGTGCTAAGTTTATACCTCTGCTGCTTTGCTAGCCATACTGTAAACCCTTGCTATTACTAGCTTTATAGCTTGTTTGCCTATGTGTGACTGGGCGCAAGGATGGGGTACGTTCTATTTTTAGGGGTAAAACCGGGCCGTACCTCATACAAATATTTTTTCAAATAAAAAGGCCTTTACCACTACAAATTTATTTTAAGGCACTTCTCGTTCTATTTGAGTAGATATTTGTATTTGGGCGATGAATTAATCATTTGAATTAAAGAAACCCTTAAACGGCTTGTAGGTGGCAAATAAAGCAATTCGCATTAGCACTATCAAAAACCATTTTATGTAACCTCCTAATTAGATAGATAATCCTGATGGTGTTATGTAAGTCGAATAAAATCCCCCTTTTTCAAATTGGTTCCATTACCAGAGTTGCTTCTGGTAGTGGAATTTTTAATTTTAGTAAGGAGATGATGATGTTGGGATAAATATAAAGATTAGTAAAAAAATATTCAATGATGCATATCTGCCTTACTTGCAACAATATGGGAAGAGATTTGAAGTGTACTATGGAGGTGCAGGTAGCGGGAAATCTGTTTTTATTACTCAAAAATTATTGAAGAAATATTTAAGTTTTCCAAATCGTAAATGCTTAATTGTAAGAAGAATACAAGCAACTCAAAAAGATAGTTGTTTTGCACTTTTTAAAAGTGTGTTAGCAAATTGGAAAATTTATGAAATGTGTAAAATTAATAAAACAGATTTAACAATTGAACTACCTAATGGAAGTATATTTTTGTTTAAAGGGTTGGATGATCCTGAGCGTATTAAGTCAATTGCCAATATTGATGATATATGGGTGGAAGAATGTACTGAAATTGATGATTTTAGCTTTGACCAGCTATGTTTAAGACTTAGAAGTAAAAAACCATACAATCAGATATTTTGTAGTTTTAACCCAGTATCAAAAAGTAATTGGGTATTTAAAAGATGGTTCAATCAAAATGACAGTTCTGTTAGAACCGATTTAGCTAATACAATGGTTTTGAAAACCACCTATAAAGATAACAAATTTCTACCTAAAGACTATATTGATAACTTATTAGAAATGGGGAAAACAAATCCTGTTTATTATAGGATTTATGCGCTAGGGGAATTTGCCACTTTGGATAAACTAGTTTATACGAACTGGGAAGAATTAACCTTTGACTACATGGAGGTTTTAAAGGAAAAGAAATACAGAAAAGCTATATTTGGAACTGACTTTGGGTATACAAATGACCCAACAACATTAGTATGTAGCGTTATTGATGATGTTGATAAAATTATTTGGATATACAAGGAACATTTTGAAAGAGGCATGACAAATGAGGACATTTATAACATGTATGTTGAAAACAGAGTTGCAGGCGAGAGAATTGTTTGTGATAGTTCTGAACCAAAGTCAATTGAGGAATTAAAAAGGCTTGGATGTAAGAGAATTGTAGGTGCTTTAAAAGGAAGAGACAGTATTGTTAATGGAATACAACTAATACAACAATATAAGGTATATGTTCATCCAGGTTGTAAAAATATAATAGAGGAATTTAAGAATTATACATGGATTAAAGATAAACAAAGTAATGAATACATAAACAAACCTATCGACAAGTATAACCATGGTCTTGATGGGTTTAGATATTCCGTGATGGATCATATAGGCTCACAAGGTGTAAAAATCAAACTGCTTGATAGGAAATTACTCTTTTAAAGAAGGTGAAAAAAGTTTGAAGTTTAATAAAGAAATTGCATCAAAAATGAAAATGGAATACAACGCTCGGAAAGGTAAAGCTACAGAACTTTTTAATTATTATATTGGAAGATCTAAGTCTGTAAGAGAATATCCCAAAACTGACAGGAGCAACAGAATTGTTTCTGACAATTTTATTAAATGTTTTACTGATGAAGAAGTAAGTTTTATGGTTGGTTTACCAGTTAATTATGTTGATAAAACCAACAGAGAAAGTCTTGCATATATTGAAAATGTACTTAACGGTGTCAGTGCAACAATTGATGTTGAACTTGCAACTAATATGTTAATCTATTCAACCGCATATGAGTTTTATTATAAAAACAATGATGAATTTAACATAAAGGTTTTAAGTCCAATGGAGGGGTACGGATATTTGGATAGCAATGGCAACGTACAACTTTTCATGTATTTCTTTAAAAAAGAGTTAGACAACAATGATTATATACTTTTTGTTGACGATGAATATATTTACGAAATGGATTCTGATTTTAATATATTAAAAAATAGAAATGGTGAAGAACTAAAAAAACCTCATTATTTTAATTTTTGTCCTGTGGGTGTCGCAAAGTTACCTAATGGAATTTATGATACATTAGGGTATAATCTTGGTTCTCTCCAAGATGCTTACAATTATGTTAACAGTGATTGGGGAAACGAAATTGGAGATACAAGATTAGCTTACTTAGCTCTTTATGGCTTGAGTTTAGACGATGAAGATGCAGCTAAAATGAAAGAAAAAGGCATACTACAGATACCAGATGCAAAAGGTAAAGCAGAATGGTTGATTAAAAACATAGATCCAAACTTTGTGAAGGAATATAGAGATGCAATAAAGGAAGATATATACAGAGTTGCGCAACATATAGATAATCAAGAAAATGTACAATCGAATACCAGTGGTAGTATGTTGAGTACTAGATTAAACTGTTTAAGATTAAAAATCATGACACAAAATTCAGCTTTGAAAAATTGTATTAAAATGCGATTAAGATGTTTGTTTAGATTTTTAGATGTTGAGAAAAACAAAAGTTTTAATTATAAAGATGTTGAAATTAGACCTCAAATCAATCTACCTAAAAACGATGTTGAAACTGCTCAGATAATTAGCCAATTACCTGAAGGTATATTAAGTAAGCAAACTGCAAGATCATTATTTAGTTTTATGTATAATCCTTCTAGGGAACAACAATTAATTGATGAAGAAATGAAAAAAGAAATGGATAACGAAATTTTAGATATCCATGCCAAGGAACAAGATGGATGATTTTTCTTTAGAGGAATTAGAAGAATTATACAGTAATGTTGATGGCTTGGAGTTGGATAATGAATTGCAAGAAGAATTGATTAATAAAATTGCAATAATTATAGTTACCTACCTGGTGGTTCAAGAATACATGAAAATGACCAACAAGGAAAAAGTAAATGCTAAAACTGACATTAAGATAACAATCGAAACTAGCTTAAATAAATCCTTGGAGGATAGAAAAAATACAATTAATAATGTTTTGAAAAACTTAAATTGGAGTAACTCTAAAGAATTAACAAAAGTTATTAATGAAAAGATTGATAACAAGACTTGGTTAGATAGGCTTATTAAAAACAAATCGGATACTGGCAAAAAATTAATGAAAACAGTAAAAGATTTTCTTAATGGTGATATTTCAATTAATGATATTAAAGACAAACTAACCAAGATTATCAAATATGATTGGTATAAAGACAAGAGATTGTTTGAAAATGAAATTGCAAGAGTTACAAACGCTCTGAAAATAAATAGTTACAAAAGAATGGGAATTAAAAAAGTAAGAAGATGTGCAGTTTTAGATGCTAGAACATGTGATGTTTGTGCAAGTGAAGATGGAACTGTTTATTTTATTAACGAGGCACCTAATTTGCCTGAACATATTAGATGTAGGTGCTATTGGGAAAAGGTAGATTGATAAAGAATAGTCAATTAAGTCTTAGGAAACTAAGGCTTATTTTTATGTCCTAAGTAAGACATAATAAACTGCTTGTTTTTTATACAAAAAATAATTGTTCTAGTACCAGGTGGTGTTAGAGTAAGGA
This sequence comes from Clostridium sp. HCP1S3_C6, assembly GCF_052066735.1. Lineage (NCBI taxonomy): Bacteria > Bacillati > Bacillota > Clostridia > Eubacteriales > Clostridiaceae > Clostridium > Clostridium sp. HCP1S3_C6. The sequence goes on along the minus strand of NZ_JBQHRN010000038.1, from coordinate 11,815 downwards.
GGATTAATTATGGCAATAGAAAATGTAAGTGAAATTACAGAGTATATTAATAAAAATCAAGGAAGCGAAGAAGTAAAAGGCTTAATTAAGTCTTTTCAAGAGCCTTTAACACGTGATGCAGTAGAGAACTGGTGCAAAGATGGAGAAGGTAGAAGTTGGAGAGACAGTATTTGTGATATTTATTCACAAAAAGCAGTTGAAACTGCAAGAACTAATGCATTAGAAAAATTCAAAAAAGAAGAACTACCAAAATTACAAGAAGAATACTACAAGTCTAAGATAGGCGAGGGAATGACAGAAGAACAGAAAAAAATAAAAGAACTTGAAGATAAATTAACTTCAATGGAAGAAAAAGAGGCTCAAAACAAACTCATAGAAACAAATAGAAGTAAATTGAAAGAAGTACAATTATCAGAGGATTTAGCGAAATATGTAAAAACTGATGATGATATTGAATTCTTTAAAAATTTAATTGCTAATAGTAATGCTAGTGCCATTAAAGCAAAATTAGGTGATAGCAACTACGAACCGCCAACACCATCTGCTGGTGGTATCACAAAAGAGCAATTCGATAAAATGACTTATAAAGAAAGGGTTGATTTGTATAATAGTGACAAAGCTACATATGATCAACTTTCTAATTAATAAAAAGGAGTGATATAAATGTCAAATTTAACAACAAAATTAGCGGATTTAATAAATCCGGAAGTAATGGCAGATATGATTTCTGCAAAAATTCCAAAAAAAATTGTGGTAGCACCATTTGCAAAGGTTGATACTACTCTTGTAGGACAACCTGGAGATACAATCACAGTTCCACAATATGCATATATTGGTGATGCAGTAGATGTTGCTGAAGGTGTTGCTGCTGAAACTGTAAAACTTACTGCAAGTACTACACAAGTAACTGTTAAGAAAGCTATGAAAGCAGTTGAATTAACAGATGAAGCAGTATTAAGTGGTTATGGTAATCCAATAGGTGAAACAAATAACCAAATTGCCAAATCTATAGCATCTAAAGTGGATAATGATTGCATGGATGCATTGTATAATGCTCAATTATTTTATGATGGTTCATCATCACAAATTGCATATGATGGAATTGTTGATGCTATTGATGTATTCGACGAAGAAGTTAATACAGAAAAGGTAATGTTCATAAACCCTAAGCAAGTTACAAAATTAAGAAAAGATAGTAACTTTATTTCTGCTGATAAATATGGAGTAGGTACAAATGTTATAATGACTGGCGAAATTGGTAGAATTGCCAACACAAGAATTGTCCCATCAAAGAAAGTTAAAGAATTTTCAGAATGGTATTCTCCAATTGATGGTGGTGATGGTAATGCTTTAACCATAGTTGCTTCAGGAGCTACAACAAAACAAGTCAATTTAGCTGATGTTACTCCTTCTTTACCAAACGCAAAAGTTGGAGATACAGTTAAAAAGTCAACTACCGCAGTATATTTTAACCCAATTGTTAAATTACAAAATGATAGCGAAACAGAAGAAGATGCTCCAGCATTAACTATTTATCTTAAGAGAGATACAAATGTTGAAACTGATAGAGTATCTTTAAGCAGAAAAACTGATATTTCAGCAGACAAGCATTATGTGGCAGCTTTAAGTAACACTTCAAAAGTAGTATTGGCTAAACTTAAAAAGTAGTCAATACTTTTACAAAGGAGGGGTAGTATGGAACATACAGATGAAGATAAAGCAATAGCAGCAATAAGAAATTATCTTAATGTAGGGAATAAAGCTAAATGGACTGATGATTACATTAAAGAAAATTTTGCTATAGCAATAGATTCTTTAATTAATCAATCAAATAGTATTAATGCAGTTTTGACTCAAGGGATAGTCGAAAAAGAAGAAGGAAATAGTAGAGTTGCATTTGATACTTCATTTAAGCCTTGGACCATAACTGACAATATTAAATCTTTACTGCCTCCACCTTTTTTGGGTGTTTATTAGGTGGTGATAGTATGATATTATTCCCTAATACTGATATAACTTTATATAATAAATATTATGATATTGATAATGATTGTTATATGTATCAAAAAACACTAATAAAAAATGTTGATTGGCAAGGCAAAAAGGCTGCAAGGGTATCAAACAACATTTCTAGTGCTACCGGAACAGTTCCTGATGATAGTTACATTATATTTATAGATAAATTAGATAATTATATTTCACCAAAAGCTTTTTTAAATCTAGAAAAAGAAGAAAGAAGTAAATATTTCACTTTTGCTACTGGAGATAAGATAGTTAAAGGAAATATTGATTTTGAATATTCAACTAAAAATACATTAAAAAAACTAGGAGAAGATTATGACGATGTAGTTACTATTATGGGAGTTACATTATGGAGTGATCATATGGAGGTGGAATGTGAATAATGTTGATAAAGGTAAAATTAAATCCAGTAGGTCAGATTTTAACTAAAAGACATTTAGATAGCACTGGTCAAAAATATTTTTCGCAAAAATGTGCAGAATACATGAATCCATATGTTCCATTTCTTACTGGTAATTTAAAAGATGTGGAAGTTGAAATTGCACAAGATAAAGTTACATATAAGGCACCTTATGCAGCTAAGCAATTCTATTCAAATGCAGGTATGGGTAGAGATGGTACATCATATGGTGGTCTTAGAGGTAAGCAATGGTGTGAAAGAATGAAAACTGATAGAATGAGTGATTTGACAAAAGAAATTGCAAATTATGTAGGAGGTAAATCCAAATGATTATTGATGGATTAAGGACATATATAAGAAAGTGTCCAGCATTAAGAAAATATAATAAAGCTGTAAAAGTTAATGTTGATTATCTGGAGGATAAACCTACAACTTATTCAATTGAAGAAGTGCCATCTGATGTTGTGATACAGAAATATGTTGATGGCAGTAGCAAAAGGCAATATGTTTTTGTATTTGCCAGTAGAGAAAGCTATTCAGAAGATGTTATAGATAACATTAATAATAGCGGTTTTTATGAAGATTTTGCAGAATGGTTAGAAGAACAAACCAATAATGATAATTTACCTTTTATTGGTGATGATAAAGAAGTTTTAAAAATAGAGGCTATGACTAATGGTTATGCTTTTAAAACTGACGTAGACACCGCTAGGTATCAAATACAATGTAGAATGATTTATATGAAAAAGTAATGAACTCCAGGAGTTCTTTTTTTATTATTCAAAATTAAAGGAGTGATAGTAAATGTCAATTAGAAAAAGAAAAATTGAAGCTGATTATTTAAAAATAAATAAGGCGTTTGTATTTTTAGGAACTGGTTGGACAGGGTTAGATGAGAAACCTAATGCTCAAACAAAAGAAAAAAGATATGTAAATGAAAGTTCAAGTACTCAAACTATTACAGGATATAAATGGCAAAATGATTTTACTGGCGATCAAATTCAAAGTGATGAAGCTATAGAATATATAGCATCTATCGGAAAAGAATTAAAGAGTGGAGCTGAAGCCGAAACTGAATATTGCAAAGTTGATTTAGATAAGCCAGCATCAACAGATAGCAAATCTTTTTATGCCAGAAAATTCAAAGTAGCTATTCAAGTGGATGAATTTCCTGATAATGATGGTGAATTAGGAATTAGTGGTTCTTTCTTAGGTATTGGTGATCCTATAATTGGAACATTTAATGTTGAAACAAAAGCTTTTACTGAAGGTTTTACAGGTAAGACACTAGAATTTACCTATAATGCTACTGGGGATGTAACTGAAATAAGTAATAGTAAAATAACATTTGATAAGTCTGAAAACAAATTTAAAGGAATACCAACAGATGTTACAAGCTTTACATTTAAAGATGGTGAAACTTTAAAAACTGCAACATTGGCTGAAACTTGGAATGTTGCATAAATAACAACTAATTAGGAGGTATTGTTATGAAATTAAATGGAGTTGAAATTCCAGACATTGATGTAATGGACATGGATATCAGAGAAAAGATAGAAAATGAAAAAGAAAAAATAGCTAACAAAATGAACAATATGAGTAATTTTAAAGGAACTGCTATTGAAAAAGCTAAAGCCATATGTGATGATGTTAGTGATTTTGTATCAGAAATATACGGGGAAGATGTATCACAAAATATTTTTAAAGGCAAACAAAACTTTAGAGTTGCACTAGAAGTTTTTGAGGCAATAAACGATGAAATTGATAGACAAGATAAAGAATTTAATGTCTATGTTGATAAAGTAATCAGTAGACATAAAAATGGTAAAAAATAATGTCAATCTTAATTGATAAATTGCCTCAAAAAGTTGTTATTGATAATACAGAATATGTTATAAATAGCGATTTTCGTACTTCTATTAAGTTTGAAAATACAATGTTAAAAAACGATATTGACGAAGTCAGTAAACTTATTGAAAGCTTGAAATTATATTATCCTGTAATTCCTGAAAACTTTATGGAGGGATTTAACAAAATAATATGGTTTTATAGTTGTGGCAACGAAAAAGAAAATAGCAAAAGCAATACCAATAATAGTAGTGGAAATAGCAAAACAAAAATATATGACTTAAACTATGATGCAGATTATATTTACAGTGCCTTTATGAGCCAATATAACATTGATTTACAAGATATAGAGTATTTGCATTGGTGGAAATTCAAAGCGTTATTTAAAGCTTTAAATGACAATAATAAGATAGTTAAAATAATGGAATATAGAAGTATAGATTTATCAAAAATAAAAGATAAAAGTCAGAAGGATTTTTATAAAAAAATGAAGAAAATATATGAAATTCCTATGCCAAAAGAAGATAAAGAAAAACTAGATGAAATTAATAACATTCTGTTAAATGGTGGTAATATTGGGGACATATCCAAAATTATATGATAATATTATCCTTAATAAGGGGATGATAATTAATGAAAAAGAGAATATTTTTAATGGTCGCTATATTAATTGCCATTTTAGGAACTGTTGGAATATATTATTATAACAATACAATTAGCATAAAAGTGCAATCAAGAAGTAAAAAAGATGTATTTTTTGATGTTAAATATTACGATTTAATAGTATCAGGTTTAGATTTAAAAATATATGCAGTTCCATTAATAAATAGTGATGATAAATATTCTGTTTATGGAACTTCTATGGATTTTAATGGATTTGATTTAAAAATAATATGTGATAAATACAGTGGTAATATAAAAGAAGTTGACATTGAAATAAATAATGAAGACAGCAAAGAAGGAGCAACTTATTTAGTATTCTATGAACAGATTAAAAGTAAAGTTGTTGAATATTTAGGTGCTGATAATTGTGAATTATTAGAGAATGTAGAAAACAACAAGAATAAATGTTTAATCACAAAAAAATTAGATAGCTAATATTTATTTAAAGTAAACACTTAGATTAATTTCTAGGTGTTTATTTTTTTATGCAAAAAGGTGGTGAGAATATGTCGGATGGAAAGATAGTGATTGATACCCAGCTTAACACAAAAGAACTTGAAAGTGGTATTTCAAGAATATCAAGTATTGCAAACAAAGGTTTTGGCGTATTAAAAAGTACAATAAAAGGAGTAACAACAGCTTTAGCTGGAGCAGCAGGATATTCATTAAAAGTTGGTAGCGATTTCGAAGCGCAGATGTCAACAGTACAAGCTATTAGTGGTGCTACAGGTAGCGACTTTGAAGTTTTAACTGAAAAAGCTAAAGAGATGGGTAGAACAACTAAATTTACCGCTACCGAGGCTGGAAAAGCTTTTGAATATATGGGTATGGCTGGATGGAAAACACAAGATATGCTTAATGGTATAGAAGGTGTAATGAATTTAGCCGCTGCAAGTGGTGAAGATCTAGCTAGAACTTCTGATATTGTTACAGATGCAATGACAGCATTAGGTATGAAAGCTGAAGAGTCAACTCATTTTGCTGATGTGCTGGCGGCAGCTGCAACTAACAGTAATACTAATGTAGGTATGATGGGTGATTCTTTTAAGTATGTAGCACCATTAGCTGGTGCTTTAGGATTTAGTTGTGAAGATTTATCTATAGCGCTAGGTACTATGGCCAATTCAGGTATTAAATCTAGCCAAGCTGGTACTGCATTAAGAGCAATCCTTACCAATATGTCAAAGCCTACTAAAGATATGCAAGGTGCCATGGATAAACTTGGAGTAAGTTTAACAGATGGTCAAGGGCATATGAAGTCACTAAGACAAATAATGATAGATTTAAGAAGTAGTTTTTCTAAACTTAGTGAAGAGGAGAAAGTATCAACTGCGGCTGCTTTAGCTGGTAAATATGGAATGTCAGGATTATTGGCAATAGTAAATGATAGCCAAGAGAATTTTGATAAACTTACAAATGCAATAGATAATTGCAACGGTGCGGCTCAAGAAATGGCAGAAACAAGACTTAATAATCTACAAGGTCAAATGACAATTTTAAAATCCGCAACTGAAAGTTTAGGTATAGAATTTTATGAAAGCATTAACAATCCTTTAACTGATGTAGTTAAAAATGGTATTGATATGGTTAATCAACTTACCAATGCATTTAAAGCTGATGGATTAGAGGGAATGGTTGTTAAATTAGGCGATATCTTAGGAGATGTTGCAGTACAATTTGCTAATTTCTTACCAACTTTTATTGATGTAGGTGTAGAGGTTGTTAATAATTTTATTGATGGATTAAGTGATAATTCTACAAAACTTGCAGATGCAGGGATAAAGATAGTTACTAGTGTTGTTAATGGTGGGAAAAAGATAATTCCTAAAGTGATAGATTTAGGTGCTAGTATAGTAAAATCATTATTAAAATCCATTACTGGTTATAGTTTTGATAGAGAAATTGATAAATTTGCGGATACTATAAAAAATACTTTATCTAATGCATTTAGATTTGCAACTAAGTTAATAAAACCTTTTTTAGAGGTTGTAGGAAAACTTTCAGAACATTTAGATATTCTAGGACCAGCTATCATTGGTGTTGTTGGGGCTTTTAAGGCTTATGAAGTTGCGGTAACTGCTGCTAAAACTGCTCAAGCATTGTTTAATGGTGTTTGCGATGCAAATCCATATATATTAGTAGCTGCTGCTATTGCGGGTGTAATTGCAATTGCAGAAAGTTACAAATTAACACAAGAAGATGAATATGAAGAACACAATAAATTAATTGATAAAGTCAATGAACATTGCGAGAGTTATAAAAAACTTGGAGAACAAGCAGAAGAAAGCATGAAAAAAGGTTTTTCAGATACTTCATATTTGGAAAGCTTGAAAAAAGAACTTGATAGCCTGATTGATGCTAACGGAAAAGTTAAGGATGGATATCAAGGAAGAGTAGATTTTATTTGTAAAGAGTTACATGATGCTACCGGAATTGAAATTAAGCAAGTAGATGGCGTAATTCAGAAGTACGATGAGTTATCTAAAAAAATTGACGAAACTATACAAAAAAAGAAAGCAGATATTATTTTAGAGGCGTTAAAACCTCAATATCAAGAGGCTTTAAAAAATAGAACTAGCAATTATTTAGATTTAGAAAAGCTAGAAAAGGATCTTAAAGAGTTAGAAGAAAAAAAAGAAAACATAGATAACATGTGGTCAAATGCATCTGATAGGGTAAAAGCAAGAAATGAAATAAACAAAAAAATCAATGAAACTAAAGATAGTATTGATTCATTACAAGAAACTATTGATGATTCTGAAAAAGACATTAAAAATTATGATGCATTAACAACTTTATATGCACAAGGTTCATACCAAACCATGTATCAAATGTATAGCAATCTTGCTACTGGCATTAAAAACGGTTCCCAAATGACTTTAGATGAAGCTAGGGAAACATTATCATTATTAAGAAACGCGTATGCACAGGCAATTAATGATGGAAACAAGGAAACAGCTAGTCAAATCATAAGCCAATACAATCAAACAATGAGTGAACTTGACCCTAACATCAGGGAAACTTTATTAAATGAAGGGTTTAACTGGGGTAAGGTTTTGGGAGATTCCACTGCTGACGGAGTAAATGCTAGCGCCCCTAATGTTAATAATGCTACCGAGGCTACATTGGGAAACGCTGTAATTTGGGGTGCCAACGGTAATACAAAAAATGCAAATGTTGCTGGTAGTAATTTAGGTGTGGGTATAGTTAATGGTTTTGTGTCAGCAACATCTGTTTTATCAGAAACAATGGAAAATTCAATTAAAAATTCAGCAACTAATGCCGCTAACAACAGCCAAGAAAAAATGCAAGAAATAGGTGAAAACTTAGCTTTAGGTGTTGCTACTGGTATGGCAAAAGGTACAGCAACAGTAGGGCAAGCTGGTGCTGCAATTATAAATAGAGCAATTCAATCAGGTCAACAAGCTGGAGATATTCATTCACCTTCAAGGAAAACTAGAGATTTAATAGGTAAAAATCTAGGTTTAGGTATTGCAGAGGGAATTGGAGATGAAGAACAAACTGTTAAAAATACAATGAGTAAGCTTATTAATAGCCTTACAAGTGATGATATAACAAAATTGTACAACGAACTTTCTAATACCATAGGGATTGAAAATGCAAGATTAACAACAGATATAACTATGTCAAATAATTTAAATACAATTAACAGTATCAATAACCAAGATATATGTAATAAACTTGATGAAGTTAATAAAGATATATGTTCTAGTGTTGGTAATATAAAAACTGATGTTAATTTAGATGGCAAAAAAGTTAGTAGAAGTATAAGTTCTTATATGAATACCGATTTAGTTTACAATTTCAGGAGGTGATTAATTTTGCAGATAAATAATAAAAATATAAAGATTTTTAAAGCTAAACTTTCTGAAAGAGTTATAGGTCCGGCAACGATAGATATTACTTCGTTGTGGGAAAATCAATTTTTAGAACCTATTTACTATACTGGAAAATATAAATTTAAACCTATAAAATTGGTACTTGATGTTGTATGTACCAACAATAATGAATTGGAACTGATGAAAAGTAATTTAATAAAGGAATTATGCCAATGCAATATAAAATTTGATGATATAGAGGATATTACTTATAATTGTATTCAGAATGGTGATGTTGAAATTGAAGATATAATGCCAGGAAATCAGATGCTAACTATAAATTTATATGGAATTGCGGAAGGCAATCAAGAAATCGAAAATTTATCTAGCATTACAAGTAAAACAATTAATGTAGGTGGTACTAGTAAAACTCCTTGTAAATTAACATTAAATTTAACTTCTGCAACAACAATTACAATTACTGGTTTATCAGAGAACAATATAACTCTTACAAATGTTAATGGAACTGTAATTATTGATGGATTCAAGTGCGTAATCTTAGAAAACAATGTAAATGCATTTGGTAAAAGTAATTTGAAAGATTTCCCTTCACTCAATTGTGGGGCCAATAACATAACGTTTAGTATTGCGGTTAATGGTAGCATAACTTATAAACCAAGATATATATAGGTGGTGGTTAATTTGAAATTAGCATTATATGACAACAATCACAATTTAATAGATATATTGGTTAGGTATAGTGAACTAAGTATAGAAAGTGTTTTATCTACTCCAGATAAGATACTTTCTTTTTGTTATCCTAAAAATTTAGCTGAAATAATTGATTATGAAGGATATATTCAAACCGATACAGATGAGTTTGTAGTAAAAAATAAAAGGGATAACGATGATAATGTATCTGTACAAGCTTATTTAAACATTGAAGGTTTAGAAGGTAATGTTTTTGAAACATTCAACAATGGAGCTATAACACTTCAAAATTGTTTAAGTTTAGCACTTGATGGTAGTGGTTGGAGCATAGGTAGTTGTCCTGAAACTGCAAAAAGGACCATGGAATTAATGGATGTTACTGATGCGTGGGAAATAATAAAAAAATGCATAACAACATATGGAGTTGAATTTAAACTAGATAGTCTTAATAAAATTGTTAATGCCTACACCAAATTAGGTACCGATAAAGGAATTTATTTTACTGATCAACTAAATTTAATAAAGTTAGATACAGAAGGTAATAGTGATGACTTTTATACAGGAATAAAGGCATTTGGTAAAGATATAAGTGTTACCCTTGAAAACCATCAATATAGTAATAAAAAGAAGTATTACATATGGAAAGATGAAAGATATACAGATTTATCAAGTCTTACAGAAGATGCAAAAGCTAAACTAGATGAAATGAGTAAACCTTCAATAACTTATAGGTGTACTGTGGCTGATTTAAGTAAGATAAATAGTTATTATAATTTTTTAAGTTATGAATTAGGAGATGCGGTAACATTAATTGATAATGTTGGTGGCAAAAAAATAAAAGCTAGAATTGTTAGAATGACAGAATATCCTAATAATCCTACTAATAACACTGTTGATATTGGAACTAATTTAATAACCCTTGAAAGATGGTTTGATAATAAATTTGCAAATTATGATTATAAATTAGATAACATGAATTATAATCTTAATCAGTTAGAGTCAAATATTACAAATGTAAATTTAAAGGTTGATAATTTAGATAACAGGGTTACAAATTTAGAAAAAGGTAGTGGAGGTGCTACATTAGACGAAAGTATTTATATTATAGATACTACTTTGTTAGATTCTACAGATAAAACTTTTGCACTAAAGAGCAAATATGGAACTACAATTATTACAGATTGGGGGGATGGAACTACTAATAATTCTCTTACTCATACTTATGCTCAAGAAGGTACCTATACGATTAAAACTAATTCACCTTATACACCTAATACATCATCCACATATGGGAATGTATGGAGAGCATGTCTTATTGAAATTGTTAAATTGAATGAAGTAATTGAAAATTGCACTTCAAGTTTTTATAATTTTAAAAATTTAAAGAAAGTAGGGGATATTTTAGGAGTTACTATTGCGAATAGTATGTTTAAACAATGTACAAGTCTTGTTTATCCTGCTAATTTGGGAGAAAAAATAAAAGACTGTAGGGATATGTATGCTGGGTGTACAAGTTTATTGGATACTGGATCATACAGAGAATCTATGGAACAGACAGATTTTATGTTTGATGGATGTAGTAAATTACAATATACAGGCTATATGTCTGATAGTATTACAAGTGCAGAGCGTATGTTCAGAGATTGTGTGCAATTGGTAAGAATAGATTATTTATCTAATAAGCTAGAAAATGCAGAGGGAATGTTTAAAGGGTGTACAGGATTAGTAGCAAAAGGTAAGAATATAGTTTTACCAGATAGTATTAAAAACGCATCTAATATGTTTTGTGATTGTAGCAGTCTTAATGCAAATATTTATTGGCCAAGTTCATTAGAAAATGCATCTGATATGTTTTATAATTGTACAAATATGGAGAATTTTAGAGATTTAATAAATTTAACTAATCTAACAAATATGGAAGGTATGTTTAGAAACTGTACTTCAGCTACATTTTCAAATGTAACAAAATGCCCTATAAATGTAACAAATTTAAAAGCAGCTTTCTATGGTTGTATTAAGTTACAATTACCTGCAGAATTTTTTAGCAATTTAGTCGCAACAGCAATAAATGCATCATGGTGTTTTCAAAATTGTAGCAATTTAAGTAACAGAATAGATATTCCAACTAATATTACAAAAGTTTACTTTATGTTTGCTTATTCTGGTGCACTTGAAACAACAAGAACTGTTTCAAATGAAATAGATTATGATTCTATGTATCCTTATTGTACTAATCTAACTACTATAAGTGATGCTATGTATGAATTAATGCAAGATACTACTTATATACATGGATTAAATTGTTTTGCTGGATGTATTAATATTGTTAATC